>JACMLI010000093.1 GCA_014379705.1 Gemmatimonadaceae bacterium | reverse complement strand
TTATGCTCCTTGGCGAACTTCTCTTCCAGCCGAAACGCCTCGCCGTCGCCGTACGCCATGGCCGGACTCGAGATCAGGTACTTCTTGAAGGGCACGTTCGGCTGGAACATCGCCCACGTCGTGAAGAACCCGCCCGCCGAGATGCCGAACAGACCGAGGTTCTCGCGATCGATCGGGTACTTCGCCGCAATCATCGGGATCAGCTCCGAGACAATGGCGTTGAGGAAGCGTGAAGCGCCGCCCGTGCACTTGCCCTCGGCGAACTTGAGTTCCTTGCACAGCCCGGTGACCGCCTGTCCGAACGGGTCCTTCATGTCCCAGTCCGGCGGCGAAAACTCGTAGACGCGCCGGCGTGTGTGCTCCTGCTCCCCATCACTGCGCGGCACCCCGATGCTGACGATGAAGAGGGGCTCGATGATGCCGTCCAGGTGCACCGCTCCCTCGTGCACATCCGAAAAGAACGCGTCGCCATCGGTCGTGATGAGGGCACCGTACTTCGTGGTACCGCCGGGCTTGTAGCCCGATGGCAATCCCACGTTGACGCCGTACCGCACGCCCATGGACGGCGACTGGAAGGTGAACGACTCCACGGGGCGCGTGGGCACGGGGCGTGGTTCGAGCTGTTGCGCGCTGGCCACCCGACTCGACGAAGCGACGAGCGTGAGCACGACGAAGACTGTACGTGTTGCCTTCATTGGGTTTTCGGGGGTGAGGAGCCGAGACGCGGTCAGGCTGTGCCGCGGGTGTGCAATCTCAGGTCCAGACGCTGATCGGGCTAGCCGTCGTCGCTGGCGCTGCCGAGGCTCAGGGCAGCGCGCCGACCGTCACCTGCCCCCCAGCACTGAGTGCGGGATCATCGAGCGTGGCCATCATGGTGCTGTAGCACGCCGGGCACATGCCGTGTGAGAGTTGGGGCGTGGCTGACCCCGCGAACAGGCCGAGCGCGGTGATCGCCTCTTCGATCTCCAGCCATTCCCCGTTCACCGGAACTTGCATGCACCACCCGCAGATCGTGAGTATCGCCTCAGATCGCGTGGTGTCCGAATGCAGCGCGCCGACTTCGGTGCGCGGCTGACTCTGGACGAGGTGCGTCTGAAAGGCGACTTCGTCGCCCCCGGAGACGGTGACCTGCATCTCGAGGAGCCGTCGGACATCGGGGCTGTCGCAGCGGAACTGGAACCGCACGGCGCCCACTCCCTTCCGGACGCGGCCCAGCATGACCCGATACACTTCCCGCGTGGCGGAATCGGCGATCGAGGACCACAGCGACGTGCCAAGGATCCGTGGCGGCAGCACACGCTCACCACCGTTTGCCTCGGCAAAGGAGACCCACCCATCACTCACGGTCACGATGCGATCGGTGGCATCGATCCGATATGCAACGTCACTAGGGGGCAGCACGAAAGCTCCAACGTGCGGGTTCAGCCGCGAGGGTCGAACCGTCCCTGGCGGCAGGCGGTGACCTTGGAAAGTACCCTATCCGAACGGCGTGATGGTGGCACGCATGTGGGTACGGACGCCGGCGTGACGGACCGGACTACGCAGCATCGCGTCCGTCAGGGCGTTTGCACCAACAGCGACAGCGCACGTTGGACTTCCTCGACCGCCGCGTACAGGTCTGCCGGCTGGAACGGCTTCGACAGGTAGCCATCTGCTCCCGCGTCGAGACACCGCTGCCGATCGTCGGCCATGGCGTGTGCCGTCAGCGCGACGATGGGAATGTGTCGCCCCGTACCGGCTTCCGCGTCTCGGATGGCCATCGTTGCCGCCAAGCCGTCCATCTCCGGCATCTGCACGTCCATGAAGACCATGTCGATGGCCTCGTAGCCCTGCGACAGGGTCACGGCGTCGAGCGCCTCTCTCCCGGTCTTTGCCAACGTCACGATGTGCCCGGCCTTCCTCAACAACGCCGTCGCCAACATGGCGTTCACTTCATTGTCCTCGGCGAGCAGCACGCGCAACGACCGGTGGGCCTCGGGCATTGCCTGACGAGGCACGAGCGTGGGCGTGGGGACCGCCACCCGCTTTGTCGCGAGTGACGAGCAGATCGCCTGGTAGAGCAGCGGCTGGCGCACCGGCTTGGTCAGGTACGCCGTCAGGCCGAGCGCACGGCACCGGGCATCTTCACCGCGCTCGCCGACCGATGACAGCATCATGATCGTGGTGGCGGCGTGCTCCGGCTGCTTCGTGATCCGTGCCGCCACCTCGAAGCCATCCATGTCCGGCATCTGGAAATCGAGCAGCACGAGGTTGAACGGTGCGTTGCGCGCCCGTGCGCTCCGCAAGGCGTCGAGCGCAGCCATGCCGCTGTCGACCAGGGTCGGCTCCATTCCCCAACCGCGCAACATCAGCTCGAGGATCTTGCGGTTGGTGGTGTTGTCGTCGACGACCAGGACGCGGACGCCGCGAAGATCCGTCTGGTCGAGTGGGGCCGCGGGGACAGGGGCCGCGCAGCGCTCGAACGGAATCGTCACATGGAACGTGGTCCCGACGTCCGGTTCACTCTCGACCCAGATGCGCCCCCCCATCAAGGCCGTCAACTGTGACGCGATGGTGAGTCCCAGCCCCGTACCCCCGAAGCGGCGGGTCGTCGACGTGTCGGCCTGCGAGAAGGACTCGAAGATCGTCGCCTGCTTTTCGCGGGGGATGCCAATGCCGGTGTCAGTCACCGTGAGATGCACCTGGTCCGTACGCGCATCCTGGGCCTCGAGCACCGCGCGCAACACGACCTCGCCGCGCTCCGTGAACTTCACGGCGTTTGAGATCAGGTTCATGAGGATCTGCCCAAGGCGCCCCGGATCGCCGATGACGTACGGCGATACGTCCGGCGCAATCGCACAGGCGAGTTCCAGGCCCTTCTGGTGCGCCCGTGGCGCCATCAGGCGCACCACGTTGTCGATGGCGCCGTGCAGGTCGAACTCGATCGGGTCCAACTCGAGCTTTCGGGCCTCGATCTTCGAGAAGTCGAGGATGTCGTTGATGACGTTCAGCAGCGAGTCCGCGGAGCTCTTGACGATCTCGAGGTATCCGCGCTGCTCAGTCGTCAGCTCGGTGTCGAGCGTGAGTTCCGTCATGCCGATGACGCCGTTCATCGGCGTCCGGATCTCGTGGCTCATGTTCGCCAGGAATTCGCTCTTCGCATGGTTCGCGACTTCCGCGCGCTCCTTTGCGGCGACGAGATCGACGGTCCGCGCGATCACCTCACGCTCGAGATCCTCGCGGTGGCCCAGCAACCTCGCCTCGCGGTCCTCAATCTGGAACAACATGCCATTGAACACCTCGACGAGCGAGCCGATCTCGTCTTCGCGGCCGATGACGGTAGTCGCGCGAACGGAATAGTCCTCGGTCTCGGAGACCTGGCGCGCCGTTCGTGCCAGGTCGAGGATCGGGGTCGAGATGACACGCTGCAGGCGATGCGCGATCACCCAGGCGAGGACCAGCGTGCCCATCATGATGGCGACGATCACCAGGGCCTGGCTCACGAGCCGCGCATTGATCTGGGACAGGTCCGATGCAACGTATATGTAGGCATCCGCCTGTCCCGGGAGCGCCACGGCGCGCGTCACGGTGCTTCGGGTGTTCGTCAGGACACTGGTTGCCCCGTTCACCATGGGCGGCAGTGTCTCCGCCTTCGAGCCCTCGCGCCGGAACGCGGCGAAGAGTGTGCCGTCTTTGTCGTACAACGCGGCGGCGACAAGCGCAGGCTTGTGGCGCAGCTCCAGCAGAATCTCCATTGCCGCCTGCACGTCGCCGAACGTCAACGCCGCCACGCTGTTCGCGCCCGCGATGTCCGCAACGGACGACAGGTCCTCACGCAGCGACACGCGCGCGCGATGCGCGTCGTACAACATCGTCGCGCCGGAAGCGATCGCGACGGCTGCCCCCGAGGTCACCATGAGCATCCCGATCAACTTCTGACGAACGCTGAGCGCATTGAGGCGCATCATGGGCGGGGACCCTTGGCCTTGTCAGGATGGATGACGCGCGTCAGTGCGAGCAGCTTGGAGCTGATCCTCAATCCCGACGCACTCGCGGCGCCGATGTCGATGTCGAAGCGCACCCGGCGATCCTGGATCACCAGCGCGATGACGCCGCCGGTGGAGGCGAAGGCCTCACCCTCACCAATGGAGAGGATGGCGCCGGATACGGTCGTCGACAGGATGTGATGCACCCTTTTCGCATCGGTCTCCGTCACCAGCACCGCGTTGACGCCCGTCAGCGGCTTGTCCCACTTTACCTGGCGGACGACCACGCGACGCTCGCCCACATGCTTCTCGGCGAGAAACAGCTCGGTAGCTTCGGCCAGCGCCCCACCGCCGACGATCGCGACGACGAGCGAGTCACCGTCATGCTCGGGGGACAGCGGGGGCCATTCCACGAACTTGAGGAAGTTGTAGACGAACGCCGCCTTGATCTGCGCCTCGCCATCGAGCACCTGCTGCGCACCCGCGCGCCCGGCGGCCAGGAGCCCGACCAGCGCCAGCGTGAGGCTAGAAATGCAGCGTCGTCTTGACACGGAAGCTCCGGCCGTCCTGGGAAATGACATTCTGCAACCTGCCAGCTCCACTGGGCACGGCGTACTCGGCATCGAGGAGGTTGTAGATCGAGGCGCTCAGGTCCATCCGGTTCCAGAGCCTTGGCGCGAGGATCGAGACGTTCGTCACCACGTATCCCGGCACCAGGGTGCCGAGCCTCGTCTCCTTGGAGCTTGTGTACTGCGCGTCGAGGCTGGCGGAGAGCTGGCCCCTGAGGGGTGCGTGCAGCAGCACCTTGGCCATGTGCCGCGGGGAGTTCGTCAGCTCGACGCCCGTCGCACGGTCCTCGGTCCGCTGCACGGCGTAGTTGAGCAACCCGGTGAGGCCGTGCCCCCGGTTCACAGTGAGCCTGAGCTCGACACCCTTCGATTCGATGGCATCCGCGTTCTCGAACACGAGCAGGTTGTCGCTCGGGTCCCTATGCTGGCTCAGGAGATCGCTCAGTCGATTGCGGAACCCCGCGGCCGAGACCTGCACCCCACCGCCGATCAGGCGCTGCGCGACCAGCTCGAGCGTTTCGATGCGCTCGGGTCGCAGGTGCTGATTCCCCTTGGTCACGACGCCCTCGCCGTGCAACTCCGATTCGTTAGGCGCGCGATACGCGCGCCCGGCAAGCAGCTTCACGGTCGTCGCGCGGCCCGGGACGTAGATGAGCCCGACCCGCGGGCTCGTCGCCGACCCGAACGTGGTGTGCTCGTCGTAACGAATGCCCGCCACGAGGGTGAGGGGCTGTAAGAGCTTGACCTCATCCTGCGCGAACAGGCCCCACACCGTGGACTGATGCCGCTCGTCCTGGTAGCTGAAGTATGGCTCCCGGGTGTACGTGGCTCGGTCCAGCTTGAGGTTGTCGGTATACTGGACGCCGACGTTGAAGAAGTGGCGCCCGGCCGCACGGCCGGCGTCCACCTCCACACCCCACGCCTCGCCAACCGATTCATCACGGCCCGGCAGGAGGGTGGGAGCATATGGGTAGTCGCCATCCGAGGTCCACCGCGAGCGCTGGATGCGCGCCGAGACCGACGAGCCATGCGTGAACGCCCGGGAATAGCTCGCGCTCCCCTGCGTGAGCTGGTCGACGTTGCGGGCCCGATTGTCGTTGAACAGCGTCCCGACGGTCGCGGTCGGGACATGCTTGTCGCGAACAGAGTTCTGCGCCTGGAACGAGAAGCCGCCCTTGCTGACGGTCGCGAGCAGCTTGTGAAAGCGCTCGGCATCCGCGTCGCGGGCCATGCCGTTGTTCGTCGCTGGACTGTCGTACTCCTTGAAGTAGTGGTCCTGGCCCCGGCTGTCGGAATACGTGGCCGACACGAGAACGTCGACGTCCTTCTCGAACGCCATGCCGTAGGTGGTGCGGCCGCCAAACGTGCCGAAGCTCGCGGCGGAGGTGGCGACTTCGGCGCCGTTCACACTCGCGCCGCGCCGCGTCACGACGTTGATCACGGCGAAGAACGCATTGCTGCCGTAGATCGCCGCGCTGGGGCCGCGGATGACTTCGATGCGCTCCACCAGGTCGATGTCGACACCGAACTCCTCGCCGATGAAGGCCCGGCCGGACAGGTTGTCGTTGGCCCTGAGACCGTTCACCATGACCAGCACGCGCGAGTTGGGATCGGAGGAACGCGAAAACCCCCGAACGCCGACAGAGGTGGACGAGCGATCGTTCCCGACGTAGAAACCCGCGAGCGTCTTGAGCACGTCGCCGAGGGTGCGGTAGCCGTACTGCCTGATCTGTTCGGCCGAGATGACGCTGACGAAGGACGGCACGTCGCGCGTCTGCTGCGTGCGCTTTGACGCTGCGACCACGACTTCGAGCTTCATCAACTGCTCGAGGTCCATGGCGGCCAGGTCGGCTTTCGGCGCCCGCGGTGTTGCGCTCTGGGCCGGGGTGACGTTGGCGCAGAGAGCGAGGAGGGCCGCAACAGCGAGTGCGCCGCGACGAGGGAGTGCCCGCATGAGCGTGGAAGACAGGGGGATCGGGACTGGCCCGCGAATCGCGTGCGCCGGTTGACCCAGCCCGCGACAGCACCTCCTGAGATTCGTTCATTCGGCGAGGCACCCCTACCGATTCCCTCTTAGTGTCGGCGGGCCTCGCAGCAACTTGACGACTTCATGCCGACATTTCGCAGTTTGGTGACCTAAGTCCGGGAGGTTGGCGGCCTGGAGTGGGGCAGCTGTCTCCTTGAGGCGCGGCTCTTCAGGCCAACCTCCCTCCCGCAGGGGCGCGGTCAGTGGCGAAAGGTCGCGGCCAGCCCGGTGCTGGTGGGCATGCGATCCGTCGGCAGCACATGGACTTCGCCACCCATCTTTTCGACCAGCGCCCCCAGGTCGTCGAGCACGTCGTCGACGTGCGGATCGGCCAGATCGCCCGGCGCGACCTGCCCCGTGGCGGCGTCGATCCGACCGGCAATCTGCCGCTCGGATTCGATCAGCAAGGTGGCGACACGCCCGGCCACCGCGGCCTCGGCGACCTGCGACAGGTCCTCGCTCCCTAATCCCTTCGCGCGCGCGCTCCCGAACGCGTCGGTCCAGGTCGCCTCCCGCGCCAGGTGCTGCGGCTGCGCCACTTCCCACGCGCGCGCGCGCAACTCGTCCGCACTCAGGGCATCGGGGTTGACCATCACCCCTTCCTCCATCAGCAAGGGGTTGTGGCTAACCGCGCGGAACTGGGCGTGATGCTCCGGCAAGGCCGCGAGGATCAGGGGCAGCCCGGAAGGACGCGAATGGTGCTCGAGCACGGCACGGTCCACGGCGCGGAAAAAATGCGTGGCATCGTTGTCGATCTCCTCCTTTTTCGAACCATGGCCGTATTGCCTTCCAGACCCGCCAGAAGGCGACTGGCCCACGTCTTCTCCCAAGGCCTCCGTCATCGTCCGCGGAACGCCCGGTGACAGCTCGATCCGTTCGAGCGCGTTTCGGTCGCCCTCAAATAGATGCACCTCGTGCAGGCTCAAGCCCAGCACATGGAAGCGCCCTGCCGACTGCAGGAAACGGCGCAGCGGCTTGGTGTGGAAGCTGTCTGCCACAACCGCCAGCTCGGCTACCGGCCGCGCCAGGAGAAACACCCGGAACAGGCCCCGTGCACCCAGCACCGCCAGTCCATCCAAGGTGTGGTTCCAGAAGTCGCGGTCCTCGCCCAGCGCCTCGAACGGCGCGAGCAGCGATTTCGCGCCTTCCGCCGATTCCTGGAGCCGTAGCGACGTCTCGAGTGTCTTCATCAGCTGCCGAAAGCGGATCGGGTCCTGCTGGTTCTCGGGATGGCGTCGATGCGTGGGCTGGTATATGGAAAGGCAAGGCCCTTCGAGGACGGCCGTCAACTCGGCGAGGGCGTCCTTGGTGATCGGCAACGGAGTGATGGTCTCTTTCATGTCGTTTCTCAGGCGAAGGGCTCCCCGCACCGTTCACCGGTGCGTGGCAGCGAGTGGCTGGCTGCGTAGTTACGTTCATGACTCCGAGCCCGCATCTCTCTACCGGGTCACTCTGCCACGGCCCTCGGTATGACCTGCCAGCGCGTGAGTCCGCTGGCGTGGCGGTGCCGTGGCTTCGGGCGTAGTTTCGCGCCTCTCGACCGATGCCTCAGGAGACGGTGCCTTTGCCCCGGGATCCAGAACACAACACCCATCCGGATCGGCGCGACTTCCTCAAGACAGCGGGCGCGGCTGCCGCCGGTGCGCTGCTGTTACCGCAACTCAAGGCAGTGGCTGGCAGTCCGACCATCGCAGGTGCGACGAGCGCCGCTCGCGTGGGACTCGCGGTGCAGCCCTTTGCCCTGGCGCAGGTCAAGCTCACCGAGAGCCTTTTCACGCAGAAGCGCGACCGCATGCTCGCCTATGCGCGGGGCTACGGGGGCGACGCGGACGTGTTCGCCGGACCGGATCGCGTGCTCTCGATCTTTCGCGCCAACGCGGGGCTCGACACCAAGGGCGCCGAGCCCGTGGGGAGTTGGGAGAACGGCACCGGGTACCTGCGCGGCCACTACGCCGGCCACTTCATGAGCATGCTGGCGCAGGCGTATGCCGGCACGGGCGACCCGATCTACAAGCAGAAGCTGGACTATATCGTGCGCTCGATGGCGGACTGCCAGGACGCGCTGGCCGCAGCGGCACGACAGCCAACGCCTCGCGCACCTGGCCGATTCGGCAATGCGCTGCGACTCTCCGGCTCGCCTATCGGTCTCGCCGAGCACGTGTCGATGCCACCGGGAGTGGTGAGCGGGCTGCGTGACTTCACCATCGCGCTCTGGATCAATCCCGCGCTGTACGACCGCACGCGCCTCTCCGACCAGCGTCCCAACGTCGACCCGGCCGCGCTCACCAACGCCACCGCGATCTTCGACTTCGGCTCGCCTAACGCGCAGTACGCCGAGCCCGCGCTGGCGCGCATGTACCTCACGGTGCGCGCCAGCAACGACACGCCGGTGCCGCGCTTCGCCATCACCACGAGCGGCGCGGACGGCGAGCAACGACTCGACGCCACTCGCGCGCTTCCCGTCGAGACGTGGACGCACATCGCCATCACGCGCGCGGGATCGACGGCCACGTTCTATGTCGACGGCGAGCCGGTCGCGACGAACACCAGCATGACGCTCTCGCCCGCCGACCTGGGGCCAACCACGGGCAACTGGCTCGGCCGCTGCCAGTTTCCGCAGCGCAACATCTCATACCTCAACGCACAACTCGACGAGTTCCAGGTCTTCGATCGCGCGTTGACGCCGACCGACGTGCGCTCGCTCATGACGGCGGCCGGCGGCACGGTGAGTGGCGGCGGCCATGTGATCTGGTACCGCTTCGACGAGACCGACGGCGCGCGCGTGGTCGACTCGTCAGGCAGGGGGCGTCACGGCACCGTCGTTGCGCCCACCGATGGCCGTCGCCACCCCGGGTTCCTCTCCGCATACCCGGAAACGCAGTTCATGCGCCTCGAGGAGTTCGCGACCTACGGCGGCAACCAGGGCATCTGGGCGCCGTACTACACCCTGCACAAGATCCTCGCCGGCCTGCTCGACGCACACACGATGACCGCCAACGCGCAGGCGCTCGAGGTCGCGTCGCGCATCGGCGACTGGACCTACAGCCGCCTCTCGACGCTCCGCCCCGAGCAGTTCGACCGCATGTGGAACATGTACATCTCGGGCGAATACGGCGGCGCGAACGACGCTTTCGCCAGTTTGCACGCGCTGCGGCGCGACCAGCCGGAGTACCTCACGGTCGCCCGCTACTTCGACAATCGCAACGTGAAGGACCCGATCGTGGCCGGCAACGACATCCTCGACGGCCGCCACGCGAACCAGCACATCCCGCAGTTCACGGGCTACCTCCGCGTGTTCGAGTCGAACGACCAGTCCGAGTATTACACGGCGGCAAGGAACTTCTGGGACATGGTGGTGCCGCACCGCGTCTATAGTCACGGCGGCATCGGCGTCGGCGAGATCCTGCGCAAGCGCGACGCGATCGCTGGCTCGCTCTACTCGGAGCCCGAGAACCACAACCACGCCGAGTCGTGCGTGGTGTACAACATGCTCAAGCTGAGCCGGAACCTGTTCTTTCATGATCCCGACTCGAAGTACATGAACTACTACGAGCAGGGCTTGTACAACCAGATCCTCGCGTCACGGCGGGACATCCACAGCACGGACACGCCGGAGGTCACGTATTTCATTCCCGTGCGCCCGGGCGAGCGTCGCGAGTATGGCAACGAGGGCACGTGCTGCGGCGGCACGGGCATGGAGAACCACACCAAGTACCAGGACTCGATCTACTTCCGCTCGGCCGACGACGCGACGTTGTACGTGAACCTCTACATCCCATCGGTGCTCGAGTGGCGCGAGAAGGGATTCACCGTCGAGCAGGCGACGCGCTATCCGTTCGAGGGCGCAAGCACGCTCACCGTCCGCGGCAACGGACGGCTGTCGCTCAAGCTGCGAGTGCCGTCATGGGTGCGCCGCGGCTTCACGGTGTCGGTCAACGGTACCGCGCAGCGCATCACCGCAACGCCGGGCCAATACGTCGCGATCGACCGCCAGTGGCGCAGCGGCGACCGCATTGCGATCGCCATGCCGCTCAGCTTCCGCGCGGAGCGCACGATCGATGATCCGTCGGTGCAGTCGATCTACTACGGCCCAACGCTCCTCGCCGTGCAGGCGCCGGCCGTGGGCACCACGCTCGAGACGGGCTTGATCAACGCCTCACTGTACAAGCACTTCAAGCTGACGGGGGACTTCGGCGCGGGGATGACCCCAGTGGCAGGCAAGCCGTTGCACTTCAGATTCGGCGGGCAGACGCTCGCGCCGTTCTTCCTTGCCGACCCGCAGGCCGGGGACGGGCATCCGTATCACATGTACGTCCGGCGGCACGAGCCCAGCATCGTGTTCGGAAGCGTCGATTCCGGCGTGGCCAACACGAAGCGCGACGACGGCCTGACGTTTCTCGACGCCGTGTGGGCCGGCGCGCCGTTCGCCGATCACCGTCGCTTCCTGGCGGCGGTCGAGCGTACCGGTGGCGAGTGGCGCACGGCGGGCAAACTGACTGCAGCTGAAACCACTACCGTCGTACAGGCGGCTCGAGGCGCCCAGCGCGACCTCTCCTAGTGTGGTCTGCTGGAGATGCGCTGTTTCACTATGCCAGCTCCGGTCCAGTTTGTCGGGGACAACGTGGAAGGGCGTGTCAAGGGAAGAAGGACCCCTGTGGAGGCGGCAATGATTCGACACGTGTTGGTTGTGACGGCGTTTTGTGCGGCGACGGGTTGCTCCAGCAGCGCGTCGGAGCCCAAAGTGGTCGACGAGACGCCTGCAACTCCGTCGGTGACGCCTGACGCGTTCGCGGGTGTCTGGCGCTCGACCACGCCGTCACTCGAGTTCGTCGGATTGTCGGTGTACTCGAAGTCGAGTGAACAGGGAGTGCTTGCCGCCCGGCTCACATTCTCAGGCGTGGCGTGGGAAGGTGCGGGGCGGATCGACGGCGATTCGCTGGTCGCCAGCATGACGCCAAGCGCAGGGACAACGCCGGCGAGCGTAATCGTCGCGCGCGCGCTTGACGCACGAACGCTCCAGGTCCGAATGCGCTGGACGGCTGGCACCGCGACCGACCTGAGGCTGACCTTCGTCCGCAACGACTGAGCGTCGAGCCGTCGTCAGCGCAGGCGGCGCTGGGCAGTGAGTCGCGTTGCCTCCTGCACCGCAGCGTACGCGTCGATGAGCCCGAATCCGAACTCGTTGTCCGGCCCTGGGGGACCAAGATCCCGCGAGGTGCGTTCCATGATCTCGCGGGCCCGCCAGACTGGTAGCCACGGCGCCGCCGAGAAGATGAGGGCTGCGACGCCCGCGCCCTGGGGCCCGCTGAAGGAGTTGCCGGCGACTTTCGGATTGGGTTCGACATATCCGCCGTCGGCCGCGCCAAGTATTGGATAGTCGGGACCCGGGAACGCCACCATATCCGGTTTGCGCAGGCCGGCCGCCATCGGATAGTCGCCATAAAGGGCGACCGACTCCCACTCCACCGGACCACCGCTGCTGAAGGACGTTCGCTGCAGCGCGCTGTCGACGCCCGCCATGGCGATCACGGTCGGCACGTCCTTCGGCGACCAGAGTTGCAGCGGAATGGCCCTGCTTGCCCGGAAGTTTCCAGCGCCACCCACGAGCAGCATTCCGGCTGCCGTCGCGTGATCACTCAGCATCCGCCAATACCCGCGCAGGTTGGCAAGATCGGGAATGCTGAAACTCATGCTCAGGATGTCTGCGCCATGTTCGGCCGCATACTGATAGGCGAGCGTCGCTGCCGTTGGTCCGACCCCGAGCATCAGCATGAGCTCCGCGTCAGGCGCAATGCCGGTCACGATTCCCCCCGTGCCGTCCCCCGCCACGATCCCTGCGGTGACCGTTCCATGCTGGTATTCGCCGGTGGTGAGCCTCACCTCCGCACGCATGGCCCCGAAATCATAGCCGTAGTAGTCGTCGACATATCCGTTGCCGTCGTCGTCCATGCGGTTGTTCGGGATCTCGCCCGGATTCCTCCAGACGCGCTTTGCGAGATCCGGATGGGCGTAGTTCGTCCCAAAATCGAGGACGGCGACGCGAACGCCGTGGCCCGTGACGCGCAGGTCGGACCATGCCTCGGGAGCGCGGAGCATCCGCACGTTCCACGGGACTCGTTTCGAGCCGAGCGCGAACGACGCGCCAGTGCTGCTGGCCCGCGGAAGCGCGATCTCCACACCGGCAGAGTCCGGACGCGAAGGCAACTCCTCGGCGGACCGGTAGATATATCCCACGTCGCCCAGCGTGGCGGCACGCCGTACTTCGTCTGGTGTCAGCGTCAGCACCATCGCGTTCACCATCCACAGCGTGCGCTGGGCGCGCGGCTTGCCAAGCGCCGTAAGCACCCTGGACTGCTGATCGGTCGCGATGCTGCGAAGGTCACGAATGACCGATCGTCGCAGCGCCAGGCGATCGCTGTCCATGTGCCCCGCGGCAAACCGCTCGATGCCGCCGACCGGCGCGAGGAGTTGCCGTGAGCCAATGATGAGGACTTGCAGCGGGCTGCCGGAGTCGATGGCCGCGAGCACCGCTCGGTCGATCTTGCCGGCGCTTGGGACAGGCAACACCGTGGACGTCGGCGTGCTGGCGGTGCGCGTTGCGGGCTGTCGGCAGCTTGGGCTCGCGATCAGCGGAACGGCAATCGCGGCCGCCCGGACGGCGCGGCCGAGCCGCCACCAGGCGAACCGCTTCAGGTCGGATGATGATGGGATGATCAGGGGCGCCGGCGCGGGGTTCGGGATGCCTTGATCATGAGTCCAGGCCCGACGCGCATCTTGAACGTTGTTGGGTCCTCTAGATTGCCGCCACAATCTCGAACGAGTGCACGCGCGCCGCGTGATCGTAAATCTGCGTGGCAACCATCACCTCGTCCGCGCCCGTGCGTGCGATCAGCGATGCCAAGCCGTCTCGGACCCGCGCCGGCCCGCCAACAATCGCGTGCGACAGGATCTGGTCCAGCTGCGCACGGTCGAGCGGCGTGAGCGTACCCTCGAAGTCGGCGTCGGGAGGCGGGACCGGGATCGGATGGCCGCGGCGGAGCGCAACGAATGTCTGGAGGAGCGACGAGAGGAGCAGCCGCGCCTCGTCGTCCGTATCCGCGGCTACGACGGTGGCGCCAAGCATGACGCGCGGGCGTTCGCACCGCTCCGACGGGCGAAAGGACGTGCGATAGATCTCGATCGCTTGCATCATGTGCATCGGCGCGAAATGCGACGCAAACGCGAACGGCAGCCCCATCGCGGCGGCAAGCTGCGCACCGAAGAGGCTCGACCCGAGGATCCAGATCGGCACGCGCGTTCCCTCGCCGGGAATCGCCCGCACCACCTGCCCGGGTTCGCTCGGCTCCATGAGGGCGATCAACTCGGCCACGTCGTGCGGGAACGCGTCGGCGGCGGCACGATCGCGACGCAGCGCCCGCGCGGTGACCTGGTCCGAGCCCGGCGCGCGACCGAGACCGAGGTCGATGCGGCCGGGAAAGAGCGCCTCGAGCGTGCCGAACTGCTCGGCGATCAGCAACGGCGCGTGGTTAGGCAGCATGATGCCCCCGGCGCCCACACGGATCGAGGACGTGCCTCCGGCGACGTGCGCTATCACGACCGCCGTCGCCGCACTCGCGACGCCCGGAATGCCGTGGTGCTCGGCGACCCAGAACCTGTGGTAGCCGAGCCGTTCAGCGTGGCGCGCGAGGTCCAGCGAGTTGCGGAATGATTGCGCGGGCGTTCCGCCCGCCACGATGGGCGAGAGGTCGAGTACCGACAGCGGAGCGCGGCGGAGACTCGCTTGAATCGATGCATCCATCCCGAAGCATAACGCGGGCACCCCGTCGCCATGGACCTGGCGAGCGAAGAACCCTCCAGGTCAGCGTGCGTTCCTGGTGTGGAAGCGCAAGTCCAGCCGCTGGTTGGGATAGCCGTCGTCGTTCACGAAGCCGGGCCCGAACGGAATGTGATAGTCGCGCCCAGGCTCGAGCTTGATCCCGATGGTGAACACGGTGCGCGTGCCGTCGAACGACCCGCCCGTGAACTCCGGGATCCCATCCCCGAGGTTGCCTGCAAACGAGTAGCTGGTACCCACCGGCGCATCGAACGTGAGGACCAATGCGCGAAGCGTGGGGTCGACGTCTTGCGCACCACGTGCAATCGACGTCTTGATGATGCGTGGACGCCGGTTTTCATAGGCGGTGCGCATCTCGGTGACGCGCGGCGCCAGGTCGTCGAAGTACGCGACCAGCCGTGGCATGAAGGTGCTGAACGTGGAGTACTGCGTGCGATTCGCCTCGTACTCGCCAAGGAGTTCGACCAGCTCGTCGATCCAGAAGAACCCCAACCCCGCCTGCACTCGCGACTCGGCGCGCCCGGCCGACGCTCCATCGTTGGCGAGCAGGTAGCGTATGACGGCCGCGCGCACGACGGACTCGTTGAACATCACCTGCGCGCGCGTATACGCGAGCCGACTCATCTCCGCTTGCACGATGGGAAAGATCCGTGCTCCTGCCGGCCGGAGTTGCGCGCTCACCGCGTCAACGACGTGGTTGATGTATGAATGATTGAGCTCGTGGATGAGTGTCGCGAGCGTTTCAGGATGCAGCACCGGGTATCCAGCCGTGTCGATGCCGGGCACCGCGAGGAAGGCGTAGCGTTCGTGGATGGCGCCGTCGTGAAAGGCCGCGGCGAAGTTTCCGCTGCTCGACATGAGCAACGGCGAGATGATGAGCAGGTCGCGCGTGGGCTCATTGAAGAACTTCGTGAACCAGTCGAGGCGGGCCTTCGTGTCGATCAGGCGCTGCGCGCGCGCCGTCGCCGAGTCGTACACGTGCTGTTGCGCCCGCAAAAAGCCCGCGACGTTGGCGACCCTGGCGAAATCGCGCGCCTGGGCAAGAAACACTCGGGCCTCGGCCCCATGCCACGATCGGGCCAACGTGGACGTCGGTGCGTCGATGGGTGATCGCTCGCCGAACGTCACCGGATCCGTCAGCTGCGGCGCCATCGTCGTGACGTCGCTCAGTGCGATCCCGTATGCCGTGCGCAGCCGATTAATCTCGGCGAAGACGGGATGATTGCGGTATGGGAGGAAGGTTGAATCGACCTGTCGCGTATACGGCTGAACGTTCCCGCCGCTGAAGTCGGGAGCGCCTGCAATGCGAAACAGGATGCCGATGATCTCGGCGCGCTGATCGTCAATGACGCGCACGCCCTGCGCCGACGCCGAGCTGGCGACGAGCATCAGTAGCAATGCCGCTCGCTTCAGGCACGTGTCTCGGAAGGCGGCCAGCCCGTGCCGGTCGGCCATTGCCGGGGGATCGCCAGCGAGGCCTTCTGCGGCGGCGTGATCGAGGGCGACCAGGGGGATCTCGGCCATGAATGGAGTTTGCGGTTCCACCTCGTCTCAAGCAGCGAAACCAGCGTGCACCGTTGGTCGCAAGGATGCACCGAACGAGGTCAGGTCGGCAATTCCGTGGCCACAGCAACATTGTTCTGGGGCACGCTCGTCGCGATCGCTATCCATTCCCAAAGGAGCATGCGGCCCGTCCATCCCCCCCACCCTCCTCTTCATGCCTGCTGCCCGTGCGTGGTGTGCCTTCGCGCTCTGCCTCACCGCGGTTTGCACCGAACCCGTTGCCGCGCAGACCCCTCGCGTTGAGCTCGAGGCCGTCGATCGTGCCCTCGGTGACGCGTGGAGCCGCCGTGACGTGAACACCCTCATGACGTTCTACGCTGACAGCGCGTTCACGATGTGGACGGGCGAGCGGATCCGACGTGGCAAGGGGGAGATCCGCACGTTCTGGCAGGATCTGTGGGCCGACTCCTCCTTCGCCGTCGTCAGCGGCGAGCGGACGTCGTTCGAGATGTCGGACGGCGGCGACATGGCCTACATGGGCGGTCGATCGACGTTTCGCCGCAAGATCGACGGCGTGGTCGCGAACAGGGCGGGAGGCTGGGTCACGATCTGGCGCAAGCTTGGCGGTCGATGGGTGATCGCCACGGAAGTCTGGAACCTGTCAGGCTGACGAAAGCCGCGCTGCCATTGCCGTGGTGTCTGCGAGCAGCAGGCACCCGCCGTACCCACCCGACGACATGGCAAGGACGACCCCGAACTCGACACCAGGGCCTGCGTGGAAGCCTATGGGGTCAGACGCCAAGCCTTCTGACCCCAGGCCTTTCAAGGCACGATCTTGTTCTTCGGCTCGATCCTCACGATCCACAGCCCGCTGTAGATGTCGCCGATGTACGCGAGACCGTTCTTCACCACGACGCCCCACGTCATCGCCGTGTTGGGCGCACGAGCGCTGCCATCCATGTCCGCGATGTTGAGGGACGCGATCTCCCGCCCCTGCGCGCGCAGGTCGCCGAGCAGCTCCCCGGTCAGGTCGAACGCGTGGAACCCGCCGTTGTACGCACCGAGGTAGAGCGTGTCGCCGGCAACCCAGATGTTGTGTACGCCACCCACCTCGGGCTCGTACCACGCGACCGACTTCGGGTTGTTCAGGTCGGACACGTCGATCACCTGCAGCCGGCCGAACCATCCGCCGGCCGAGGCGTCCTTCGCCCCCGTCGGACGACTCGCCGGCGCGACCTCGTCGCCGACGATCACGTAGTTCTTGTAGCGCCACGCCGTGTGCGTGCCCCGGATGAAGCCCGGTCCGCCGATCGCTTCCACGTCACGATACAGCGTGTTGAGATCATACTTGAACTGGCTCGCCAACTGCGGATTGCCGGGCGTCCCTCCCTTCATCCCGTTGCCGACATCGAGGATGATCAGGCCATCGTTCCAGTAGCTCAGGTACGCAAGCCCATCCTGCACATCGACATCGTGGAGCATTCGCCCCGCCGGTGACCGCGGGGTTTTCCACTGCGCGACCTCCCGCGGTGTGTTGGGGTCGTCGATGTTGATGATGTGCATGGCGCCCGTGCCGTTGTTGGTCAGAAACACGTGCGTGCCGTGCTTCTTGTCCGTGTACACGAACGCGGAGTGCACGCCACCCGTCACGCCCTCCGTGAACTCGGCGATCCGCTTCGGGTGCGCCCCATCCCCCTCGAGCGTGCTGATCGCGATGCCGTTCCTCCGCGCGGAGTTCCCCTCGCGCGTGTGAACGATCACCTTGCCGTCGGCCGTCGTCATGAGATCGTTGGTGCCTCGCGAGTCGTCGAGGAGCGAGTCGACAACGACCGGCTTCGACGGATCGCTGACGTCAACCACGTGCCATGCGGCTCCGGAGCCGGCACCGGTGTAGACGTAGCGCCCGTTCGGGTGCACCCACACTTCCGAGGTGCCGCCCGTGCGCTTGGGCACTCGGCCGACGACAGTGACTGGCCGGCGGACGTCGCGGTGCGTGAGGCGGATGACGGCATTGCCGGTGTGCGAGCCGAAGTCGGCGATCACGCGATACGTGCCCGCCTCGTAGCCGACGAAGCCGCCACGCTCGTCGATCACGCCCTTGCCGGGCGAGAAGCTCCAGTGCGGGTCGACGCCCTCGATCACGCGCCCACCCTGGTCCCTGGCCACGGCCGTGAACCGGATCACGTCGCCCTGACGTCCGTCCGTCCTCGCGGGGGTGACCGTCACCGACGCCACCGCGTTAGGCAGCACCTGCACGTCGAACGCCTGCGTGGCGCCGCCGGCGCGCGCGCTGATGCGGGCCCGGCCAGGCGCAAGCGCCGTCAGCAGGCCAGTGGCATCGACGCTTGCGACCGAAGGCGCCGACACGGTCCACGCGATGCGGTCGCTGCGTTCATCGCCGACATCGGAAAACGACCGGGCCTCGAGCTGCACCATCTGGCCGGCAAGCAGTCGCGCGGGACGCGGCGTGAGCGTGACGCGGGTCGCCGCCCCCGGGAGGATTCGCACCTCCACGCGCTCGATGAACGGCTTGGCTCCCGGAGCGAGCGCGATAACGCTCACCGGCTTGACGCCCACCGCGCCCCCTGTGACAAGCCCCGTCGAGTCGACCTTCGCCTCGAAGTAGCCACCGGCGTCGACGAACCGGAGGGTCACACCGGGCACGGGCCGGCCGGCGGAGTCGAGCGCCTCCGCGCGCAGCCGGAGTGAATCTCCCGCGGCGACCTCCCGGCGCGCCGGAGTGATCACGAGGCGGCGGATGGGTGAGGGTTGTTGCGTTGCGGGTGCGGACTGGTGCAGCACCGGGACGCTGAGCGCGGCGATGAAGAGGGATGAGAACGACATGGCAAGGCAGGTTATGGAGGCCACGAACTTCGGTAACGAGCCCGAACTGGGGACTGGTCACACGGCTGGGTACTGGGGCTGGTTTACTGGTTTCGGTTTACTGGAACCGCTGGGTGGTTACTAGACTGGTAAGAGGCACTGGGCGCAGGAGCGGCACCAGTACCAGTCCCAGTCCTCCAGTCCCAGTCGAGCAACCAGTTCGCCAGCTCCAGTAAGCAAAAACCAGTACGCCAGCCCCCGTACCCAGCCACGCAACCAGTAACTCGTCCCCGCAATCAGGACGGATTACCAGTCCCAGCGATCGAGGGTGAGATGCGTGCAGCGCTCATACCTCACGTCATTGCGTCGAGTGGCGGAAGGGGAGGCCCATCCACGTTGCCGCCTGCTGCCCCCAATAGGCCGGCCAGGTCAGGAGGCCGATGGGGCCTAGCGACTCATACGTGCCATCGTGCAACTCGGCCACCACGGTGCTCCTGGGCGGCGAGCCACCGGTCGACCGCGTCGAGAGGCTGCGTACGCGCTCCACGGGCAGGCGCTTCCCGCTATGCCGAATCTCGCCTGGCACGCCGGGCTGTCCGCGATCGTACACCAACATCCACCGGCCGCGTCGCGCCGAGGACCAGAGCAGGAAGGTGAACACCGCCGACACCAACAATAGCATCGCGGCGAATACCCGCCCTCCTATCGTGCCATCCGTGAGCAGCAGCCACACACCATACCCACCCGACGGAATGGCGAGAACTACCCCGAACACGATGCCCGCGATCAGCGACCCGGGGCTCTCGCGTATGTAGTAGCACGTTCCGTGGGTGACGACCTGAAATCCGCACTGCGATTCCCAGCGGAGTCCGCGCAAGTCGGAAGCGGAGGTGGTGGTGGGGGGTGCCATCGTGTGATCCCGAAGGGTGGGGTCTTCCTGGCAAGGCATCCGCGTCAGCTGCGCCGTCGCAGCAGGAGGACGGAGCACAGGCCGAGGGCGCTCAGAAGATTGCGCTGTAGCTACTCGGGCGCCAGTTAGGCAGGCACGAGCCCATGCAGCACTGCTACGGCCAGAGGGCAGGCACGCGGCTCAGTAGCACCCGGTCACGCCGCGCTCTCTTCTCCCGGAGATCGCCGGCGACCTCGAGCTCCGTGCATGGGCCTAACGTGCCAGTGAGCGGGGGGAGGACCTGGGAGGGTGTTCCCCGCAGCTACCGGCCCTCGCCTTGCGGGGTGCCAGGCGCACCCGTAGCGTCCCCCGTTCGCCGCCGAACGCTGACTCGGCCCCCACTGACGGGCACATGCGACGTCGCACGCTCATCCAGTCCGCGTTGGGAATCGCGGCAATGCTTCCGATACCCCGCGTACGCGCATGGGCCATCGGCGCCGCGTTCCCGGGAACTCAGGAAGACACGCTGCGCAAGCTCGCGGCGACCGTCCTCCCATCCTCGTTAGGTCGAGCGGGCACCGACAACGTGGCCGCGGAGTTTGCGGACTGGGTATCGGGCTACCGACCCGGCGCGGAGATGTCCCCCGGGTATGGCAGCCCGCGCGTGCGCTACAAGGCCACCTCACCCGCGCCCCTGTTCCAGCGTCAGCTGCAGGCACTGGCTGTTGGTGCCCTCGCGTCCGATGACCGCTCGATCCGGCGCCAGCAACTGGCCGCGGAGCTCGAACGGGCTGGCATCAGCGACCTGACGACCGCCCCCCGCGGCGAACACGTCGTCTCGGACCTTATGAGCTTCTGGTTCGCCAGCCCCGCGGCCCACGACATGGCGTACCAGGCCTCCATCGGCAAGGACCGCTGCCGTACCCTCGAGTCATCGGCCCGGATCCCGGCGCCGTTGACTAGGGAGTGAGCCCCATGCGCCGTGTCGAGACCGACGTCTGCGTGATCGGGGGCGGTATTTCTGCGGCGCTGCTGGCGGAGAAGCTCTCCGAAAAGGCGCCGCAACTCAGCGTCGTTGTCGTCGAGGCTGGCCGGCGGCTCTTCGATGCGGAGAACCGCCTCGAGTATCGTCGCCGATCGATTGCGTACGACGAGAACCAGTGGCCTGGCGACTTCATCGAGGACCAGGGGGGCGAAGGCGTCATCAGCCGCACCATGGCCGTCGGCGGCTCGGCGATGCACTGGCAGGGACATGCCAACCGGTTCTCCGAGGAGGACCTGCGCCTCAGGTCGATGTATGGACTGGCCGAGGACTGGCCCCTGTCCTGGTCGGAGCTCGAGCCATGGTTAGGCGATGCCGAACGCCGCATCGGCGTGGCCGGTGAAGCCTCGCCGCATCCGGAGGACGCGCGCTCGGCGCCCTACCCGATGCCCCCCATGCCGCTCACCTACAACCTGGAGCGCATCAAGGCCTGGGCGGAAAAGGCGGGGCTGCCGTTCTACGGATGCCCGGTGGCGCGCAACACGGTCCCCTTCGACGGCCGCGCCCAATGCCGGCGCTGCAACACCTGCACCGTGTGCCCGACGGGTGCCCGCTACTCCCCCGACTACACGTTCAAGAAGCTGCTGGCGAGCCGCCGCATCGAACTGCACGACCGCGTCCTCGTGAGGCGGCTCGTTATGCACGAGAGGCGCGACGACATCGTCGCCGCCGTCGGCTATCACGCCGATCGTCCCGACGAGCCGGTCGAATACCGCGCGCGGACCTTCGTGCTCGCCGCGGGATACGCGTGGAGTCCACACCTGCTCCTGCTCTCCGCGAACCCCCGCTTCCCTAATGGCCTGGCCAACCGCTCCGACACGGTCGGGCGCTACATGACGGGGCACCGCTTCACCACCGCGAATATTGAGCTGGAAGAGAAGCTCTATCCGGGAATGAACGCGCCGTACCCCCTCATCTCGCGGCAGCACTTTCGCTGTCCGACGGGTGGTGCCTATGCCCGCTTCGACGTTCAGATCTTCGAGAGTGAGTCGGGGCGGCGCCCGCGGCTCAAGGGGGAAGGGGGCAAGGTGCTCTTTGGCGACGACCTGTTGAATGACTGGAGTGCCAGGGTTGCGAAGGGCGTCGCCCGCGTGCGCATGTACTCCGACACGCACCCCTCACGCGACAGCCGCCTGACGCTCGACACTGGCACGAAGAACCGCCATGGCGATGCGATGCCTCGCATCGTCCACCGGCTGGACGACGCCAGTGAAGCCCGCGAGCCGGCGACGCAGGCGCGCATCAGGGGCATCTATCACGAGATGGCCCGCTCGGGGGGTGGTCGCGTCCTGTCCGTGTCCGTTGCGGACTACCAGGACCATCCCGCCGGTGGTTGCCGCATGGGCACACACCCGGCGACGAGCGTGTGTGACAGCTTTGGCCGGACGCACGACCACCCAAACCTGTTCGTCGTTGGTGCGCCCACGCTTCCGACTGGTGGCTGCACGAACGGGACGATCACCTTCGCAGGACTGACGCTGCGCAGCGCGGATCACATCGCCACAACGAGCTGACAGGTCAGCGCGCTTGGGAGGCCGGTGGCCGCGCCGGTAAGTGGCGTGAGTTCGCCCTGCGCGCCCACCGAAAAGCCGCGGATGCTGTTCCCGCCGTTGCTCAGGACGTAGAGAAACTGGCTGTTGACGGAGAGCGCCACATCGGTTGGGCCCGGATCCGTGGACGCCGTGACGCCATCGGCATCCAGGAGGGCCAGCGCGCCACGACGGATCGCGTATCCCGTGATTGACGCGCTGCCTGCATTCGCCGCGTAGGCAAACCGCCCGTTCCCGGTAACGACGAGCCAGCACGCCGCCGTCTCCGTGGTGCCCACCGAGGCGCTGATCACGCGGGCGCCACCCTGCCGCCCGAGCTCGTAGCTCGAGACCGCGCTGCCGTCGGGCGCCCCGGCAAACGCCTCCGACACCACGAGCAACCCGCCAGTGATCCCGAAGCCGAAGGGCGTCGTGCCACTCGACACGACCACGTTAGGCGCGCCGGCCACGCCGTTGGCATCGATGGCATACGTCGAAATGCGGTTGGTGACCCGTTCGGTGACCACGAGCACGCGACCCGTCCCGTCAAACTGGACCTGCGCAGCGCCTGCACTGGCGGCGCTCACCGGACGCACCGAGTTGGCGATCGACGTGAGCCCACCGGCGCCGAGCCTGAAGCCGGCGATGTTCCCGCTCCCCGCGTTGAGGACGTACACCAGGCCGTGCGACTCGGTGACGCTCACCGGGCCTACGCCGCCGCTGCCCCAGGTCCCGCGCAACTCGAGCGTACCGTTAGGCCGGACGGCGAAGACCGAGACGTTGTCGCTGGCGGCGTTCACGACGAAGAGCGACTTCGCGTCACCCGACAGGGTGACTCCTCCCTGATTGCCGAGACCAGCGCCGGTCCCGACGCCATTCGTGGCGTAGGAGCCACTAGCTGTGAGCGAACCGTCGGCCCCGCGATCGAACGCGAGGATCGCGTTGCCAGTCGTGGCATTGGTCGCGGTGTAGACCTGGCCGACAGCACCGGCGGGCGCGAGCGCCGACGACGGCGCCAGCGGGAGAGTCGACGTGGACGTGCCGTCGGGGGTGCTGCAGGCAACAGCGGCCAGGGCCACGAGTGCAGGTAGAAGAGAGCGAAGCGCATGCATGGAAGAAGACCTCGTTAGGGGTTGACGGGCCGCTGGAATGGCCCACCCCCACGGAGAGTTCCCCGCACGGTCGGGGCTGGTGCTCAATGCGGTGTCACGAGCTGCTCGGGAACCTTCTCGGGCCGGCGCGACATATAGCCGCCGCACACCGAACCGCAGCGAACCCCGAGAACCACGAGACTTCCATGAGAAACCGCATCATTGCCCTGACCGTCGTTGTCGCCGGCGCCATCGGCTGGTACGCCTTTCGCCCCGAGCGACTCCTCATCGACAACCAGGTCAGCGAGGCGCTGCCCACCACGGCGCTGCTGGCAGAAGGAGCGGTCGCCGAGCCGGTCGCGCTGTCGAAAGGGACGTTCCGCGGGGTGCACCACGACACGAAGGGCACCGCCACCATACTGAAGCTGACGTCCGGAGACCGCGTCCTTCGCCTCACGGACTTCGAGACCTCGAATGGTCCGGACGTCCGCGTCTACCTGGTCGCCGCTCCTGACGCCGCGGACAATGAGACCGTGACGAAAGCCGGCTTCATCGAACTCGGCGCCATGAAGGGCAATCGCGGCGACCAGAACTACGAGATCCCGGCCACCGTCGACCTGGCGCGCTATCAGACCGTCACGATCTGGTGCAAGCGCTTCAGCGTGAACTTCGGCAGCGCCGCGCTGACGGCCAGCTGAACACTCGGTGAACCTGACGAGGACAGGAGACCTCATGATCGAACCGACTCCCGCCGCGCGCCCAAAGGTCGTTCCTCATCCCGTGTGGACCGCGCACCTGCGCGATTGCCTGGAGCGGCGCCAGAAGGAACTGCCGATGGCACTGTTCGAGCCCGCCGTCGCGGTCACGGTACTCGCGGCATCCGACCTCGAGGCGCCGTTCGTCGGATTTCCGTCCGTTGCGCACCTCGAGAGGTTCGTTCCCGCGGCGATCCTCTTCGTGGATGCGGTGCCGTCAGACGCGCGACTGCTGGAGGCTATGACAGCTGATCGCCCGCGCATCTGCTTCGTGGCGCACCGCGTGCCTTCCGTCGCGCGCGGCTTGGGGGACCGAGTGAGGTCCTGGGGTGTCGCCACCGAGGTGCATGCGTTCACGGCGAACACTCCGGAGGACCTCATACCACCGATGCCTTTTCCGCGACCGCTCCTGATCGTCGTTCCGGGCAATGCGCTGGGCACGCGAGGCACCATCGAGGGCGTGCGAACATTGCGATCCATTCGGGCCGCCATGAAGCCCGGCGATCGCCTGATACTCGTGCTTGACGTGCGCACGGACGCCCGCGAACTCGAGGCGGCATACGGGAGGGCTGGCGGCGCCTGGGAACGCGCGAATGCCGTCGTCGTGCAGGAACTCGCTCGGGTGCTCAGTGCGCCCATCGATACGTCCGAACTCCAGTTTGCGGCGCGGCACGATCGGGCGAACGCACGCGTCGAAGGCGTGCTCGTCGCGCACCGGCCAATACGCCTGGCGATCCCCGATGGTTCACATATCCTCGTTGGTCGTCACGAAACACTTCGAACGGTGCTTGCGGCGACGTTCGATCGCAGGCGGCTCGAGGGCACGTTGCGTGGGTGTGGGCTCCAACTCCACGCGTGGCATCAGCACGAGAACGGCACTGCAGTCGCGGTCATCGATCCGGTATGGCTCGCATGATGCCGACCATGACTTCGCTCGCGGACCGCGCCACGACGCTTGACATGATGCCCTCGCGCACCGACGTTCGCGGGCAGGATGCGAGTCGCGTATAGGGTGTCGAGGTGATCGAGCCTCCGGAGATCCGCGAGCAGGCCGCCAGGCAAGGCGCCCACCGGATCGTAGATGCCGAGGAGTTCCAGGCCCTCCTGATGGGCGTGCTCTCGCCGGCTTATGGCTATGCGCTGCGCCTGACGCGCAATCGCTCGGACGCCGAGGATCTCGTGCAGGACGCGGCGCTCAATGCCTGTCGCTCGCGCCACACGTTCGAGGCAGGCACCAACTTCAAGGCGTGGTTCTTCCACATCCTCACTCGGTGCCTGTGGGCCGGACACCGGCGCGCGCAGCGACGTCCGTCGACGGTGGATTTCGAAGACGTGCCGGACCTCTACCTGTACACGCAGTCGACGCAGCACGGCTATCAGGTAGCCGGCGAGGATCCGGCGCGCGCCCTGATCGACCAGCTCGGGACTGAGCGCGTCGTGCAGGCGCTGGAGCGGCTCCCCGAGGAGTTCGCGATCGTCTGCACGCTGTACTTCATGGAAGACTTTGCCTATCAGGAGATCGCGGACGTGCTCGACGTACCGGTCGGCACCGTTCGCTCCCGACTACATCGAGGAAGAAGGATGCTCCAGAAATCGCTGTGGGACGTTGCCCGAGAGGCGGGCATCGTGAAGGGGCCCGCGCCAGAGGACGCCCGATGACGCCGCTCAACCGGTTGACCTGCGAGGAGACATTCCGACAGCTCGATTCGTGGCTCGATCACGAACTGCCCGTCGCGGAGCAGCACCTCGTCGATGAGCACCTGGCGCTGTGCGCGGCGTGTGCGCGCGAGTTCAGGTTCGAGGCGAGCCTGATGCAGTCGGTTCGCTCCAGGTTGCGCGAGGTCACGCTCCCGCCAGCCTTGCAGGCGCGGGTGGGTGATTTGCTCGCGGTGGAGTTGTCTCGGAGTCAGGAACCGGGGTAACCGCGAGCTGCACGCGTCGCTGAGCGATGCATCGAGCTCTTGGGGTCAGACTCCAAGCCGCTCCAGGACGCAACGGCTCTATTCACCGCGCCTTGGAACGGGCAATGCCGAGCAGCGTGTCGAGATCGGCGCGGCGGAGCAGGCGCCCATTGCTGACCACGGCGCGGATGCGGCGCGCGTTCGCGATGTCCCTGAGCGGATTGGCATCAAGGAGGACAAGGTCGGCGCGACGTCCCACGGCGATCGTGCCCCACTGGTCCGCCTCGCCGAGGAAACGGGCGGCGTCAACAGTCGCCATGCGCAGCACTCGTGCGGGTGTAAGCCCGGCTTTCACGAGGAGCTCCAACTCGTCCGCGTAGGCGAAACCGCTCAGCCACGAATCCGTGCCGACCAGCAGCCCGGCACCGGCTTTGTCGAGCGCGCGCAACAGACGGAACTGTGCCTCCAACCCGCGCTGAGTCGCCGCGAAATCCGCCTCAGTGAAGTCGCCAAGGTACCCCTCCTTTTTTGAACGGTCGGGCAGCCCCCGCAGGCTGAGGAGTTTTGTCTCGGACCGCGCGAGCAGACGGGCGTGCTCCGAAGCAGGTGACATTTCGTGAACGGAGAACACCAGCGTCGGAGAATTCCAGGTGCCCGCAGCCACCGTCAATGCAACGAGGGCACTGCTTCGTGAGTCGTCCGCGTAGTTCCACGCCACGCTCAGATTCCGGAGCGACGCGCGCGGCTGTACCGGCGCCGCAGGCGGAACAAGCTCCTGCAAGTACCCGCGAAGATGCTCAATCGAGTTCTGTCGCGCTGCCAGCGCGCCGCGCAGCCCAACTTCGAACGGCACGTGGCCGACCACCGACATGTTGAATTCTTTGGCCGCCGCAATCACTGACGCGTAAACTTCCGGCGACATCTGGTTGTACACCTTGATGAAGTCGTACCCGGCGGCACGCTGTCGTTCGACTTCCCGTCGCGCGGATGCGTGGTCTGTCAGCAGGACGTTGTCGGGGTGGGAGAGCGAACCCGTTTCGATGACCGGACCGGCAGTGAGGATGCGTGGCCCAATCATGTCGCCGGCCGAGACGCGGCGTCGGAATTCGAGGTGGGTTGAATCGCCGGCCATGTTTCGCACCGTCGTGACTCCGTTGGCGACATAGGTCATGACGTCGCCTTCGGTGTAGAGGTGCACGTGCATGTCGGCGAAACCAGGGACGAGGAAGTGGCCTTTTCCGTCAACGACCGACGCCCCGGCCGGTACGGGAACCTCCTGGCTCGATCCGAGCGCCGCGATACGCCCTTCCCGGACGATGACCGTCTGATCGGTGAGTACTCGCCCACCCTCCACATCGACCACGCCGACGCGCGCAAAGGCGATTGTGGTCGCACGATCAGCCTCGGTCGAACGTCTCTCCTGCGCTGACACTGGGCACACGATGACAATCGTGACCAGAACGAGTGGCAAGACTCTTTTCATGGTGTTCG
>JACMLI010000012.1 GCA_014379705.1 Gemmatimonadaceae bacterium | reverse complement strand
GAGCCTGGCGCGCACGGCGTGGCGTTCGCACCTCGCCTCGAGCGGCGCGACACACCGCCACCGGCCCGTGGCCGGTCGTGGCTCGTCGCGCTGGCGCTCGTGCTCGTGGCGGGCACCATCGTGTACGTGCTGCTCCGCCCCTGACGCCTAGCGCATTGCCTGGCGCATTGCCTGGCGCAGCACCACGCCGTCGAGCGCTTCCATGGGGCGGACGCCCACGATGGCCGCGAGCGTGGGCGCAATGTCGACGACGCGCGCAAACTCCGGATAGCGCCCGGGCGCGATCCCCGCGCCCGCGAAGATCATCGGCACGTGTGCGTCGTAGTCGTGCGGCGAGCCATGCGTGGCCTCGGTGGTCCCGGCGTAGTACCAGTACGGTTCAAGCACCACCAGGGCGGCGAGCGGGAGGTCCGACGGAAACGTGTGCTGCCAGCGCCGCACGAAGGGATCGCGTCGCGGATCCATCCGTGCGATGTCGCTCCACAGGTCGGCGCGAAGGACACCCTCCACCTGCGACGCAGCCCGCACGAACTCCCGCGCCACAGAATCGCGGTCGACGCCCGCGCGGGCAAAGGGTTCGGGCTCGAGATACAGCGACTCCAGCTCCCAGCGGAACGCCGCGCTGTCGACGCCAGCCGCCACGACCTCGCGGAACATGCGCGAGGCGATGGGACGCAGGTCGGCGAATCCACCGGGCACGGTGCGCCATCGGCCCTGGCCCCCTGACGGCGGAGTCGGCGCCACCCCATGGTCCGACGTCAGCGCGATGACGATGCGGGTGGAATCACGCACCACATAGAGCGAGTCGAGGAACTCGCCGAGATACTTGTCGACGCGCAGGACCTGGTCGTGCAGCTCGCGAGAGTCCGGTCCGTACTTGTGGCCCACCGCATCGGTGGAGGACAGCGAGATCGCGAGCACGTCGATGCGGGACGATGCCGCGCCAAGCTGCCGGTCCTGCAGTCCCTGGAGGGCGAACTGCAGGGTGATGCTGTCCATCATTGGAAACTGGGGGAACTGCGCCGCGGTCCGGTTGGTGTCCGCCGGAAAGCGATGCGGAAACGCGAAGTCCCGGCCCTGCGCCTCACGGCGCACGCTGTCGGGCTCCGGGTAATCCGACGCCGGACGCAACAGCGTCCAGCTCCTCCCGGCAAAGCGCTGGAACAGGCGACGGGCATTGAACTGCTGCACCCATCCCGGCAGCGTGTCCGCGTAGTACGTGCTCGTCGTGAACATCCCGTTGTAGCCGTACCAGAATGCCTCTCCCCTGGCTCGCCCGAGCGTGAGGATGGCGCCGCGATCCTTCCGGGAAACCGACAGGGCCCGGGCGTTCGGGTCACGGAAGCGGAGCCAGTCAGCGAGCGTCGTCCCACGAAAACGGAACGGTGAGGCGGGTTCGCCACCGCCTCCTGCGATCAGTGGCATCTGGGGATCGAGGACGCCCGCCGCGTTACCGACGATGCCGGTGGAGCGCGGGAAGCGTCCCGAGAGGATGGACGCGTGTCCTGGCGCCGTCTCCGTGATGCCGTGGTCCTGGAAGGCATTGGTGAAGATCGCGCCCCCCTTGAGCAGCCGCGCGAACCCGCCCGTGAACTGCGGCGCGTACCGGTCGAGGTACTCGGGCTTCAGTTGGTCGACGGTGACGAGCAGGACCAACGTGGGCCGCACCGGGGCGGGCGCCACTCGACGACCGGTCTGTGCACCGGCGGTCCCCGCGAGGCACGCGCAGGCCAGGAAAGTTGTCAGCAGTCGCATTCGAAAGCTGTCCCGGGTGTCGTCGAGTGAGAAAAAGCGGCTGGACTGCCCGTTCCGCTGATGCAAAAGCTACCCCTCCTGCACCCCTCGCTGTGTCTCGTTACGGAGCTGACATGCGCATCGCCCTTCTCATCCCTGCCCTCCTTGGCATGACGTCGCTGGCCGCGGCGCAGGCCCCGCGCTCCACACGCCCGGTGCAATTGGTCGTGTCCGGAGGCTTGCAGCTCCCAACCGGCGGGTTCGGAGACGTCCACGACCTCGGGACGCACGCCGATGCCTCGCTCGTCTTCAGTGGGTTTGGCGGGATCCGGCTTCGCCCGGAGATCAGCTACGCGCGCTTCAAGGTGAAGGAAGCGATCGACGGGCTGTCGACCCAGCGCCTGTCTTCGATGGGGGCCGTGGGTGGCATCCGTCGCGACGTGTACACCGATGCCATCTCGACGCTCCTGGGGGGCTTTGCGAACATTGAGCTGCCGCTCGGCCGGGGCGGATTCCAGCCCTTTCTGCTCGGTGGCGTTGGTGCGGTGTCGGTCAAGAGCGACGCCACACTCGATGCCCTCGAGTCGAGCGACGTGAAGGCCTCGCTCAACGTTGGTGCCGGCATCCGCTTCAGGCTGGGGGGCATCGGCGGCCTGATCGAGGCGCGCCTGAACAATGTCCCCGCCGGGGACAGCAAGGCGTACTTCAAGGACATGCGTACCGTACCGGTGACGTTCGGCCTGGTGTTCTAGCGGCCGATCACCGGAAGTCCGCGATCTCCTCCAGCGCCTTGCGTCGGATGTCAGGCACGCGTGCGTCGGGCGCCGGGTGACCGACGGGAAGGATCAGGTAGGCCCGTTCGTTGGCGGGGCGATGGAGCAGGTCGGAGAGAAAACCCATGGGGTTCGGCGTGTGCGTCAGCGTGACGAGCCCCATGTGATGGATCGCGGCGACAAAGAGCCCCACCGCAATGCCGACCGACTCCTGTGTGTAGTAGTGCGTGACGCGCTCACCGGCCTCGGTCACGCCATGCGCATGCCGAAAGACGACGACGAGCCAGGGCGCGTCGGTGAGGTGCGCCTTGACCTCGTCGGTGCCTAACGGTGCGAGGGCCGTGAGCCAGTCAGCCGGCGCGCGACCATGGTAGAACTCGTGCTCCTCGCGTTCCGCCGCCGCACGAATCCGGGCCTTGATCGTGGGGTCCGCGATCGCCACGAACGTCCAGGGCTGCTGATGGGCGCCGCTGGGCGCCGTCCCGGCCGTGCGGATGGCGAACTCGATCGCCTCCCGGGGCACGGGGTCGGTCGAGAAATGTCGCGTCGTCCGGCGTCGATCGAGCTCGGTGTAGAAGTCCCGGGCACGCGACAGGATCACGTCGTCCGTGATGCGCGTGTGCTGGAGGGGAACGAGGCGAGGGGGCATTGGCGTGAGACAGGAGGGGGCTCGCGACAAGCTAGCGCGAGCCCCCTCCCCTGCCCCATGGCTCACGCGGCGAGTGCCGTCTCGAGGATCTTCAGCCCACGCAACAGGTCCGCGTCCCCGATCACGAGTGGCGGAAGGAGTCGAACCGTGTGCTCCCCGGCCGACACAAGCAGGAGCCCGAGTTCGCGCGCCCGCGCGATCACATCCGCCGCGGGTTCGGTGACATCGATGCCCATCATGAGCCCCACACCGCGAATGGCGCGAATGCGACCGGTGCGCGAGGCGATGTTCTCGAGCTCACCCCGCATCGTGGCTCCCATCGTCCGCACGTTCCCGAGGAGCGCGGGATCGGAGAGCCGATCGACGACGTAGGATGCAACGGTCGCGACGAACGGGCCGCCACCGAACGTCGTGCCGTGATCTCCGGGCTGCATCGCGCTCGCCACGGCCTCGGTAACGAGGATGGCGCCCATCGGCAGTCCACCAGCGAGCGGCTTGGCGAGGGTCATGATGTCGGGCACGACCTGCAGCCCCTCATAGGCAAACACGGTCCCGGTGCGTCCCAGGCCACACTGGATCTCGTCGAAGATCAGGGCGATCTGGCGTTGCTGGGTGAGCTCGCGCACGCGACGCACGAACTCGCGCTCGAGGACGCGAACGCCCCCTTCCCCCTGGATGGGCTCCAGGATCACCGCGGCCACCGTCTCGGCGTTGAGGGCCACCTCGAGGTCGTCGAGGTCGCGCTCCACGATCGAGATGCCGCCGGCCAGCGGACGGAACGGCATCCGGTAGTTTGGGCGATCGGTCGCGGCCAGCGTGCCGAAGAGGCGCCCGTGGAAAGACCCGCGGATGGCGATGATCTCGTGCTTGGCGGGACCGCCAATGCCGCGTGCCCACCGACGGGCGATCTTGAACGCGCCTTCGTTGGCCTCCGCACCGGAATTGCAGAAGAACACGCGGTCGGCGAACGACAGCGAGACGAGCTTGTCCGCCAGGTGTTCCCCTTGCGTCGTGCGGAACAGGTTGGAGACGTGGATCAACCCGTCGGCCGCGTGCTGCATCACCTGCCGCAGGCCGGGATCGCCGTAACCGAGGGCATTCACCGCGATGCCGCTCGTGAAGTCCACGTAACGTCGCCCGTCGGCGTCGATGAGTTCCACGCCGGCGCCGGCAACGAATTCCATGGTCGCCCGCTTGTAGACGGGCAGCAGCGAGGGGGTGATGGCGGTGGACACGGGGGGAGTCATGGTTGCCATGGAGATCGGGGCCAGGGACGAGGCGGTGTGCTATCTGCTGATTGCGGATTGCCGGCGAGGTGAATGCCGCTAGGGCGCCGGCGATGTTATCGGGGCGGCCGTGATGACGGTGCCGAGCGAGAGATCGGCGATGGCGTCGATGCCGCCGATGCGCACGCGAGCGACGCCGTGCTCGAGGGAGCGCAGCGCGGCCTCGAGCTTGGCAATCATGCCGCCACGGGCCACCCCCGAGGCGATGAGCGCGCTGGCGTCGGCAGTACCGAGCCGTGCGATGGACTGCCCGGCGTCGTCGAGCACGCCGGGCACGTCGGCAACGAGCAGGAGCTCGGTCGCGCCTAACGCGACCGCAATGGCGGCCGCCGCGTCGTCGCCGTTGACGTTGCACCCTGCCCCGTCGCCGGCGAAGCGACCGAGGGGAGACACGACCGGCACGAACCCGCCGTCCATCAGGGCGGTGAGCAGCGCCGGGTTCACGTGCGAAGGCGTGCCGACCGCCCCTAACGAGCCGTGGTCGAACGGCACGCAGCGCAGCAGGTCGCCGTCTTCTCCCGACACGCCCGCCGTGGGAACGCCCGCATCCATGAACGCGGTGGCGAGGCGCTTGTTGACGGTGCCCGAGAGGACCATGCGGACCACGCCGAGTTCCTCGGGCGTCGTGGCACGGCGTCCATTCACGAAGCGAGGCTCCTGCCCGAGCGCGCGCTGCAGCGTCGTGACCTCGTCACCGCCGCCATGCACCACGCAGAGGGGCGTGCCGCTCGCGTGTGCCGCAGCGATGGCACCGGGAAGTCGGGCGTCCCCCTGGGCGCGCCCCCCGATCTTCACGACGCGGGTCATCGCGGCAGCCCTGCTGCCTCGGCGAACCCGAACGAGACGTTGG
>JACMLI010000092.1 GCA_014379705.1 Gemmatimonadaceae bacterium | reverse complement strand
GTGACGGCGATGCTGCTTGCCGTCGCCGCATTGGCCAGCTGGGTGCCGGCGCGACGCGCGGCGCGGCTCGACCCCGTCGTGGCGTTGCGCAGCGACTAGGAACGCTGTGCCGCCGTCGCCGGCGCGGTCAGGGGGATCACGAGGTTCCTCACGTGTGCAACGGCCCCTCCACCGGGTCGCGCAGGTGATCGTGTCCAGGGCCCGTCGCGAACCCTGACGAGCCCTCAGTCGTCGACCACGACCACGAGCTTGCCGCTCGCGCGATTGGTTTCCATGAAGCGGTGGGCAGCCACGATCTCATGAAACCTGAAACGCCTCGCGAGGTTCGCCGAGTACCGCCCGGAGTCGACGCCATCCATAATCTCCTGCAGCGCCGCCGTGCTGCGAGCCGCCGATGTGCTCGCGCTGTGATACGTCGTCAGCCTGACCGTCGACGGGATGTCAACGAGCGGCTCGAAGCGCTCCATCGCCCACACGTTGCCCAGGAGGCCGGTGTGGCAGACCAGGCCGCGCTGGCGCACGCAGCGTAGCGAGTCGAGTAGCGTCACGGGCCCAACCAGCTCGAGCAATTGGTCCACGCCTTCGGGCGCGACGCGCGCCACCTCATCGGCAAGGTGGCCTGTTTCGAGGATGACGTCGTCCGCGCCGTTTTGCCGGAGCGCGTCGGCCTTCGATGCATCACGGGTCGTTGCGATCACGCGAAGCCCCAGGCGCTTTGCCAGCGAGGCAGCGGCCATGCCGACGGAAGACGTCCCCCCACGGATCAGGAGCGTTTGGCCGGCCTGGACATCCATCGCCTCGACGAGCGAGCCCCAGGCCGTGAGGAAGGTCTCCGGGATGGCGGCGAGCACGTCCCAGGAAAGGGTCGTCTGGACGGGGAGCACGCGCTCGCGTGGCACCAGCGTGTACTCCGCGTACCCGCCATCGTAGGCACGACCCATCTCGCCCATGAGGGCCGCGACCGTTTGGCCGACTGTCAGGTCGGTGCCGCCCGCGTCATCCACGATCCCAACGCACTCGATGCCCAGCACGCGCGGGAACTGCACGCTCGGTGAGTGGCCCTGTCGCGTGTACAGCTCCGAACGATTCAGGCCGAACGCACGCACCCTGATGCGCACCCATCCTGCCCGAGGTCCGGGCACCGGGAGGTCCTCGAGTTCCAGAACCTCGGGACCGCCGGGCCGGTGAACGCGGATCGCTTTCATGTCCCTGTTCCCTACGTGAAGCTGACGACACTGGGCTCCGGCCTGCGCCGGAGCGACGAGAATGGAAGCGGCGCCTCCAGCCTGCGCCGGAGCGACGATAACAGAAACGGCGCCTCACGGCGCCGTTCCCTTGCGGTCCTCTGCCATTCACCATCTACCATCTGAATCCACCAACAGCAGTTTCTACTGGTTCGGCACGAAGGTCGAGACAGGGAGCCGCGTGATGCCGCGGTCCTTCTTCTGCTTCTCGACCATCGCCGCCACGTCGGCGAGGAGCTTCTTCGCGTCGTAGACGATGCCGTCCTTGATCGTCCAGCGCACGCCACCCACGCGTTCCACCTTGCCCGTCTTGTCATTCAGGCGCTCGAAGCCCGAGCCATAGAGCGTCTTGAAGTTGGCGATCGGGTTCTCCGGGGCGATCACGAGGTCGGCGAGCATGCCGGCGCGCACGATGCCCGTCTCGATTGGCTTGCCGTTGGCCTTGTTGATCTCCTCGGCGGCGTGCTGGGTCCCGGCGCGAATGACCTCGAGCGGGTGGTAGCCCGCTTCCTGGAAGATCTCCATTTCCTCGATGTAGCTGAAGCCGTACGTATTGTAGATGAAGCCGGCGTCCGTCGACGGCGTGACGCGACCACCCATGTTCTTGTAATCCTGGATGAACTCCATCCACACCTGGTAGAACTTCCGCCACGCCACTTCATCCCACGTGGTCCAGTTGAAGAAGTACGCGCCGTGGTTCTCGCGGTTCGGCGTGTAGAAGTCCCATAGCGTCGGCAGGGTGTACTTCTCGTGCCAGTCGGCATTGCGACGCTTCATCAGGTCGCGCCCCGACATGTACGTGGTCATTGTCGGGTCGAGCGTGACGTTGTTGTCCTTGAGCACCTTGAGGAACGCGTTCCACTTCTCGCTCTGCGGCTTCACGAGGCTCCACTGCCGCGCGACCTGGCCGAAGCGCCACTGCTCGTCGTTGTAGTTGTAGTTCTCCGGGTACGGCTGGATGTCGTTGTTCTCGTACATCGACTCGAAGATGCCGTAGAAGTGCGTGACCGCGCCGAGTCCGAGCTTGGCGGCGTCGGAGGCGTTCATGTTGCCAACGCCGGTCTGCGCCAGGTGTGCGGTGCTCCCGAGGCCGAGCTTCTTCGCCTCCTCCATGAGGCCCTTCATGACGGCCGGGTCGTGGGATCCGACCTTGAGGCAGTCGATACCCTGCTCTTTGGCCCAGCGCGTCCAGGCGCGGGCATCTTCTTCGGTGAGGATCGGCTTGCGTCCCCAGCCTGCTCCCGTGCCGGGGCGCTGGCAATTGATCATGCGGGGCGCCGTGATCTCATTGGCGTTCGCGCGCTTGGTCTCGCTCGCCGACCATTCAAAGCCACCGAAAGGTACGCCGCGCACCGTGGTCACGCCGTGGGCGAGCCAGAGCTTGTAGCAGTACTCCGCATCCGGGGCCTTGGGCTTCCCACAGGTGTGGACGTGCAGGTCGATCAGGCCGGGCATCACGTACATGCCCTCGGCCTGGATCTCGCGCGCGGGCCCCTTTGGGCGACGGGCCTGGTCGATCGGCAGGTTCGGGAAGCCGACGTCCTGGATCTGCGTGATCTTGTTCTTCTCCACGACGATGTCGACCGGACCACGCGGCGGTCCGCCGGTGCCGTCGATCAGCGTGGCACCGCGGATGATGAGTTTGTCGAACGGACCCTCGCCCTCACGACGGTTGGGGGCCGGGTTGGCGTCCTGGGCGACGAGGGGAAGCGCCCAGGCGGCGACCATCAGGGTCGCGAGCCAGGCGGGGCGAAGACGTCGAGTGCTCATGGAGGCGGGGGCGAGTGTCTGGCGCCGGAGATCGCCGATCGCGGACGGGCGATGGCGTCGGTCGCGTGCTACCGGAGCGCACGCAGAAGTTCAGGCCCGTGCAGGACACTCGCAAGTGATCGGGCCAGGACGGTCTCAGTACAGGATGCGGGTGCGCACGCTCGTCGGCAGCGCCCCGAGGCCGAGGCGCACCTCGTCCGACAGCTGGCGATTGACGTCCATCACCAGGTACCCGATGTCCCGCGTCGTCGCGAGTTGCTGGGCGTCGATGTTCGCCCCGATATCGGAGACGATACGATTCACCTCGGCGAGCACGCCGGGCACGTTCTGGTGGATGTGCAGGATCCGGTGCGTGCCGGGAGGGCGGGAAGGTTTACCTGCGGGACGTTGACCGCGCCTTCCGTTGCCCCGCGGTCGATGAACTCGGTGAGCGCGTGCGCGACCTCGAGCCCGACGTTGCGCTGCGCTTCCTCGGGAAGGACGTGGCGGTCATGGCGCAGGGGAGAAAACAGGCGCGCCAGCCGACATCGGCTGGCGCTCG
>JACMLI010000011.1 GCA_014379705.1 Gemmatimonadaceae bacterium | reverse complement strand
GGGGAAAGGTCTCCCCCAGCACCGGATCGAGGAACCACCGTAGCAGGATAGCCGCGGCGATGATGACAACTGCCAGCACGTACGGTCCGACTGCCTTGCGCACTCGTTTGCCTCCAGGGGCCGCGTCGCGCGGCGTGACAAAGCTACGCGAGCTCAGCCGGGGCGCACCGGCGGATGCGCCGGATTCGCGGACTGGTCGGGAATCGCGCCGTCGACCAGGCCGCGTACCATGTACACGTCGGCGTCGGTGTAGGGTCGGGGGCCCGGGAACGGCTGGTGCTCGAAGCCCAGGGACTCGTACAAGCGAAGCGCCGGGCCCAGGCGCGAGCTGCTGCTCAACGTCACCCGGGGAGCCCCCGCCGCCACCGCAAACGCGAGCACTCGCTCCGCCAGGCGACGCCCCAGCCCTCGCCCCTGCGCCCGTTCGGTCACCGCGAGCTTTGCCAGTTCGAACGAACCGTCGCCCTGCGGGATCGCCGAGCACGTGCCAATCACTGCACCGTCCTCGATCGCAAAGAAGACCTGCCCGCCGGGATCCACGATCTTTCCTTGCGGATCCTGCAGGTACTCCTCGTCGAGCGGCTCTACGGTGAAGTAGCGCTCGAGCCACTCGCGCCCCAGTCGGTCAAAATCGACCGCGTATTCGGGGCGCCATGGCACGATCTCGACGGCATTCGACGGTGTCATACCGGGGAGTTTCTCCCGAACGACCCGCTGTGACAAGCGGTACGACGTTCAGAACGCATGGCCGGCCCACGCCGTGTGGGCCGGCCATGGCGCGTCCTACGGGGAGATCGCGATCCCGCGCAGCGGCGACGCCGACGACACGTTCCCCACCGGGAAGAGTGAACCCGTCGTGACGTTGAGCAGGTACAGGGTCGAACCCGTCCCACTGGCCCCCGCACCGGTCGTGAGCGCGAGGTACGCGTCGCCATTGTTCCCCGCGATGTCGAACCCGATGTCGGCCGACGTGTTCACGCCAAGCGCACCGACCGTCGTTAGCTGTCCATCGTTGGGGTTCGCGAGGGTCACCAGCACGTCGCGCGCCGCGTCGATGGCGTACAGGGTCGTGGTCGTCGCGCCCACGACGCTGTTTGTGTAGGCCGTGCCGGTCACCATCGGGTTCATGCCGAAGCCCGCATCGCCGGTTCGGTACGCGAGCGGGGTGTCGATGGCCGCCACCGCCCCAGTCATCGGATGCAGGCGCAGGTCCTGTGCCTGGTCGGTGTGCACGCGAATGCGATCAGGCACCGGATTGAAGTCGAATCCGGTCGACGCACCCATGATCGCTGGCGTGAACGCCGTGGCGGCCACGGCGGTCGCAACCGCCGTCACGGTATCGATCGTGTAGACCCGGCTGGTGGAACCCAGGGCATACAGCTTCCCATCCACGGGGCGGAAGTCGATACCCAATACCTGCTCGTTCGCCTGCAGGCCGGTGATCGCCACACGGCGTGACACGAGATCGGGGCGGAGCGCACCAAAGGCGAGCAGCGAGTTGGTGGCGTCGACACCATAGATCGTGCGACCGCTCGATGAGCCGGAGGGCCCCGTGGGGCCTGTGGGACCGGTGGGCCCCGTCGGCCCGGTAGGTCCTGCAGGCCCCGTCGGACCCGTGGCTCCCTGTGGACCCGCAGGTCCGGTGGCACCCTCGTCACCCGTGCAGGCCGCCAGCATCATCACCGCCGCCAGACCGAATACCATCGATCGTGCGACGTGCGCCTGGCGACGCCCTCGTTGCGTTGTCATGTCCATCCCCCCGTTGTCGTGTCCGCCGGACGGGGAATCGCCCGACCTGCGAGTACGCCGGCCGGGCGAGAATGGATTGGATGGTGACGCGGACGACTACTTCACGCTCGTCAGGCAGTCGGTCCGGAGTCCAAGCGCTCCCGCGATGTCGGTCCACGCCATCGCCGTGACGCCGCCGTCGAGGTGCGACGCATACAGGGCCCCCGAAGGAAATCGATCGGTGGGAACCTGGGTGAGCGCGACGCCGTCGGTGAGGCGAGTCTCGCGACCGGTGAACGAGCCCCGTGACTCCAGGGTCATGCGATCGAAGACGTGGAAGGTGTTGACCTGCTCTCCCTGGTCGGTCGCGATCCAGTACCCGGCCGTATCCCCGCAGGCATAGAGCACGATCCCCTCCGCCTGCTGGGGAAAGCGCCCGCGCCCGAAGATGCGCCCCGTGAACTTGCCCGCCACATCATAGACCTTGATGTGCGAATCGACTTCGGTTTCCTCGGCGATCAACAGAAGACCTTGCGCCGAATCCGCGATGATCGACTCGACGGTTCGCAGGACGCCCTCACCGGCCGTGTCGCCAAACGCGAGGACGCTGTGCGCCGCAATCCCCTTCGCACCAAGCACAACGGCAAACTGCCGCACACGCGCGCCGAGCTCGCGATCCGGCGGGATGCTCTCGTCAGGCGCCTCGTAGTTGTCGGTGATGTACACGCTCCACGCACCCGCGCCGGTGCGCACCCCCGCGATGCCATACGGCTTGCGCAGCTCGCGTTCCCCGAAGCTTCCGACTGGCCGCAATGACGGCAGCTGGAACGCCTGCACCCGGTGGTTGTCCCGCTCTACCACGAAGAGCAGGGAGTCGACGACGGCGATGCCGTTCGGCCGGCGCAGTTGGCCGCGGCCCGTTCCACTCGTGCCGAGCCGACGGATGACCGTGCCCGTCGACGCGTCATAGACGATGACGGCGTCCGTCGTCTTGGCGGAGGCGAGAACCCAGTGGCGCTCTGCATCGTGGTAGACCGCCGGCGAATCGACGTTGTCGATCGTGTCGAATGGCGTGATGAACGACTCGGCGACGATGACGGTGTCGGGACGCGCCGGCGACACCGTCCGGGGCATCGCCTTGGGCGCCTCTTCCTTCTGGCACGCCAGCACTCCGGCAGTGCCAACGAGCGTGAGCCAGCGCCTCACGGCCGCCACCGGATGCCCACCTGGAGCCAGGGCTCGTAGTACTCGATCTGCCGCGGACGGATGCGATCGATCACGTACGTGCGATACGGTTCGTTCGTGAGATTGTTCGCTTCGGCGAAGACCTGCGCCGATCGCGTCACGAAGAAGCTCGCCGACAGGTCCACCTGCGTCCGGCGATCGATGAAAAGATCGTCCTCGGCATCCTCGCCGAGCTCGAGGATCGAGCGACCCGTGTGGTTCAGGCTTACCTGGCCCGAGAAGCGGCGGCGCTCGTAGCTCAACGCGAAGTTGCCAACGCGATCCGCCTGCCCCGCCAGTCGGGTCTCGCGCCCATTCGGCTGCGTCGCCTTGGAGTCCGTCCACGTGAAGTTGCTGTAGATGCCAAGACCCGAGAGCGCGCCCGGCAGGAACGTGAGCCGGCGCTGGAACGCGACCTCGAGGCCCACCAGCCGACCACTCGTCGCGTTCACCGGCTGCGTCGTCTCCCCGCCCAGGTCGTTGTCGCTCGTGGCAAGGAAGATCGGGTTGGAGAGCTGCTTGGCGAACACGCCGAACGACACGAGGCCGATGTCGCGGTCATACCGCTCCATCAGCAGGTCGTACTGGCGCGACGTGGTGGCCGTCAACGCGGGGTTCCCGATGTTGAGGTCCTCGTCGTCGCGCACGCGGTATGGCACGAGATCGAAGAAGTTTGGCCGGAAGATCGCCGTCGTGAACGATGCGCGGAGGTTCGTGACGTCGTCCACGGCCCAGCGGGCATGCACCATCGGGAAGACGTTCGTGTAGTCGTTCTTCCCCGACGTCGCGGTCAGCGACTCGTCTTCGCTGTCGAAGGCAAAGCCATCCGTGGCGAGGCTCGTGCGCTCGACCCGCACGCCCGGGATCAGCGTGACGCCTCGCGCCATCGACAGTTCCGCCATGCCATACGCCGCCGTGACGCGCTCCCGCAGCACATAGTTGTTGCTGCCTTCCTCCACGTTCACCTCGCCACCGTCCAGCTGCGAGCCAAAGCGCTGGATGAAGCCGTGGATGTCACCCGGCGACGTGGAGAACGGGATCGGGTATGCCCCGGGGTTGAATCCGCTGTTGCTGAACGGCGTGCCGACGGACGAGCCCAGCACGATGTCGTTGGCATCGTCGCCCAGGCCGAACTGCCGCTCATTGACTTGCTGGTCCTTTCGCTTGTCGCGGTGCTTGAGGCCAAACTTGAAGGTGCCTGACGAGGCGCTGCCGAACGAGAACGGCAGCCCGAGGTTGGCGGAGGCACTGACGTCGCGATTCCTGGTGAGCGTGACCCCGGGCGCGGCCTCATCGAAGAGGAATGGCCCGCCGAGCGCGCCAACGGGGTTGGGCTGCGGACGGTCAGGATCGCTCAGTGAGGGGTTGAACGTAACGTCTTCGGCGAGGAAGAAGACCTCATCGTCGAAGGGCGTGTCTTCCTGCGATCGAGTGAACGCGAGGCGATAGTCCGCCTTGATGCCACGGCGCGACAGGTGTTCGCCCCCCGCCATGACGTTCCATGTCGAGAGGATCTCCTTGCGGTTCTTGTGCGCGTAGGAGATCTCGCCGTCCTCGAGTGCGTGCGTCAGGCGGCGGCGCTGCTCCTGGTCGGTGAGTGCCGAATAGAGGCTGGTGAGGTACAGCGACGAGCCGTCGCCGAGCCGGTAGTCGACGGAGCCCGTGGCGCCCAGGCGCGAGCGCCAGAGCGAGTAGCGCCGCACGTCGAGCTCCGCGAGCCCGTCCTCAGCGCGCGTGTCGCCGAAGTCGTAATCGGGCTCGATGCCGTCCGAACCGAAGTTGCGGCGGGACCACGAACCGGCAAACAGGGCGCCAAGCTTCTTGTCGGCGCTGCGTCCGCCTAACGTGAGCGAGCTCAGGCCGGAGTACTCCTCCCGGATGGCCGCATAGCCCCCGGACGACTCGAAGGAGACGAATCGCGCGTCGGGCGCCTTGCGGGTGACGAGGTTCACCGTGCCACCGATCGCGTCGGCGTCCATGTCCGGCGTGATCGTCTTGGACACCTCGATCGCCTCGAGCACCCCCACGGGAACCGCGTCGAGGGCGATCTGGCGGACCTCGGCTTCTGGAGACGGCACCTGTTCACCGTTCACGGTCACCTGCGTGTTCGCGGCGGCCGCCCCGCGGATCTTGACGTAGCGTCCTTCGCCCTGGTCGCGCTCAATCGCCACACCAGGGAGGCGCTGGGCCGCTTCGGGAGCGGACGCATCGGGGAAGCGACCCATCTGGTCGCTCGAGACGATGCTCATGATGTTGGCGGCATTGCGCTGTCGCGAGAGCGCCTCGGCCTGGCCCTTGGCGCGCACGCCCTCGACGACGACCGGCGCGAGCGAGATCAAGGTCATCGGCACGTCGACGCGCACGGTGGCGCCCGCCGTCACGCTCACGTCACGGAGTTCCGCGCGGCGGCCGAGGTAGTGGACGCGCAGCTGAACATTCCCGGCGGGCACCCGGGGCAGGACGTAGCGCCCGTTGTCGTCGGTGGTCGTGGCGAGCGTCGTGCCGACGACCGCGACCGCGGCGCCGGAGAGCCCGCCGGTCCCCTCGGCCGCGGAGATCGTGCCGGCAATTCTGCCGAAGGTCTGCGCGCTCGCTGGCATCGCCAGGGCGAAGGCGGCAGCGAACAGGGCGAGTGCCAATCTGGGATACATGTGGCTGGTGGCGGGGAAGACGGGAGCTTCCGCCGGTGCGGTCACTGCATGGTCAGGGGGCGGTCACGAG
>JACMLI010000010.1 GCA_014379705.1 Gemmatimonadaceae bacterium | reverse complement strand
TGTGTCTTCTGTGGTTCAACTCTTCTTCTCGCGATCGCGCCTAGCGTCGAGCAGCGCCTTACGCAGCAGAAACTCGATCTGCGCATTGAGGCTGCGCAGGTCGTCGTTGGCCCAGCGCTGGACCGCGTCCAGGAGGTCGCGGTCCACGCGGAGGAGGAATGGCTTTCGTTCAGCCACAACAGCCCGACTTACTGGTAGAGCGAACCCGTGTTGAGCACGGGTTGGGCGTCCTTGTCGGAGCAGAGGACGACCAGGAGGTTGGAAACCATCGTCGCCTTGCGTTCGTCGTCGAGCGTTACGATGCCCTTCTCCGAAATGAGCGCGAGGGCGTTCTCGACCATCCCGACCGCGCCTTCCACGATGCGTTGACGCGCCGCGATGATCGCGTTCGCCTGCTGGCGCCGCAGCATCGCTGCCGCGATCTCCGGCGCGTAGGCGAGATGGCTGAGTCGCGCCTCGATAACCTCGAGTCCGGCCGTCTGCAACCTGTCGTGGACGGCGGACTGCAGGGCCTTCGAGATTTCCGCGGGATGCGTGCTCAGGGAGATCTCGCCCGCCGCGTGCGCGTCATATGGATACGACTGTGCCAGGGCGCGAACGGCGGCCTCGGACTGGATCACCACGTAGTGCGTGTAGTCATCGACCTCGAACATCGCCTCGGCGGTGTCCACGACCTTCCAGACCACGATCGCACCGATCTCGATGGGGTTGGAGTGGTTGTCGTTCACCTTGAGCTTGGCGGTCTCGAAGTTCCGGACGCGGAGGGAAATGCGCTTCTTCGAATAGAAGGGGTTGGCCCACCAAAGCCCCTGCTCGCGCACTGTACCCATGTACTTTCCGAAGAGGGTCAGGACCTTGCCGTCGTTCGGCTGGACCGCGAAGAGGCCGCTCAGGCCGAGGATCACCGCGATCAGCACGAGGACCCAGAGGGCGACCGCCAGGGGATTGAGCACGCGCGCCGACTCGATGAGGCGCCATGTCGCCACTCCTCCGATGGCGAGGAAGACGAAGAGGACCAACAGGCCAGGGGTGCCCTTTCGGGTGATCTCGCGGTACATGGGGGGCTGAGCTCGGTTCGAGTGGTAGCACAATGATATCATCCAGATATCTCATGCGCCAGCCCCCCGCGCGAAAAAGTTCCCCGTGCCCTAACTCGAAGTTCCGATTGGCCTTGCGGGTCGATCACCCACCGCCAACGTTCGATTCCCCCCGTCTGCCCGTCCGCCCGCCCCTGCTAATCCACTAGTCCACTAGCCCACCAACCCCCTTGATCAGGCTTGGCGCCCAGGGCTGGAACTACGACGCGTGGGTGGGGCCGTTCTATCCGCATGGGACGCGTCCCGTCGACTACCTGCGCGTGTATGCGCGTGCCTTCGACACCGTCGAAGTCGATGCGACGTTCTACGCCATCCCGGCGTCAACCACGCTCGCCGGCTGGGCCGCCCGCGTGCCGCCGCACTTCACATTTGCCCTCAAGCTTCCCCAGGAGATCACGCACGAGCGCCGACTGCGGCATGCCACCGACGTGCTGCTCGCGTTCGCCGATCGCGCCCGCGAACTGGAAGCGCGCCTGGGCCCGGTGCTCATCCAGCTCGGCCCGGACTTCGCGCCTAACGAGCTCCCGGCCCTCGCCGCCTTCCTGCCCACGCTCCCGCGCGACCTGCGCTTCGCCATCGAGTTCCGGCACCGCGGCTGGATCTACGACGGCGTCCTCGCGCTCCTGCAGGAGCACAACGTGGCGCTTACCCTCACGGACGCCCGGTGGATCCCGCGCCGCACCATGCTCGGACTCGCCGAGCGTCCCACGGCCGACTTTGCATACATCCGGTGGATGGGCCCCGATCGCGACTTCGTCGACTATTCGCGCATCCAGGTCGACCGCTCGCGCGAGGTGGACGCCTGGGGCGCCGTCCTTCCCGCGCACGCGAAGCGCGCGGGCGGGGTGTTCGGCTACGTGAACAACCACTTCGCGGGGCACAGCCCGGCGACGCTGCGCGACCTCCAGCGTCGCCTGCGACTGGTCGTCGTGGAACCGGAATCGTTAGGGGAGCAGTTGACCCTGTTCTGAGGTAGCTTTCGCTCCTCCTCGACTCCCCTTCGGTGCCCAGGCGTTACCTCTGGTTCGTGGTCGTGGCCGTCGGCGCCATCGCCGTCTTCGTGCAGCTCGGCCTGTGGCAGCTCGACCGACTGCGCGTGCGTCGATCCGCGAACGAGGCCATGGTCGCGCGTCGCACGCTGCCTGAGCAGTCGGTCGAAGCCCTCGCCGGCGACACCAGCGGCGCGCGCTTCCGCGCCGTGCGCGTGGCCGGGCGCTACGACTACGAGCACCAGTTCATCTGGACCGCACGGACGCGTGACGGCGCTCCCGGTGTCGTGTTCCTGACCCCGATGATCGTGGACAGTGGTCCGGCGGTGCTCGTGAATCGAGGCTGGGCCTATTCTGCCGACGGCATGTCGATCGACGAACCGCTGTGGCGCGAGTCGGAGCGCGACACTGTGGTCGGGTACGCCGAGGTCTACACGTCGGGGCTGGGCCCGGCGTTCATCGGCTCGGGGCCACGCCGCATCCGCCGCCTCGCCCTCGATTCGCTGCAGGCAAAGCTCCCCTATGCGGTCGCACCGATCCTCGTGGTGCAGCAGCGAGGCGCGGGTATCCAGGTGGAGGTGAAGCACCCCTTCCGCGTGACGCTGCCCCCGCTCGACGAAGGGCCCCATCGCGGGTATGCCCTGCAGTGGTTCGCGTTCGCCCTGATCACGATCGTGGGCACGGTCGCGGCGGTGCAGCGCGGCCGGCGGGAAGCCTAACGACGCGATCCGGTCGCGGGGCCGGGCGCACTCCCGAGCTGCAAGCCGACGACCGCAGCGAGGATGAGCGCCCCGCCGGCCACCACCGGTGGCGTGATCGGCTGGTCGAGGATCACCGCAGCGAGCACGGCGGCAAAGAGCGGCTCCACCGTACACACGATGGAGGTGCGCACCGGTCCCAGCACGGCGAGGCCGGAGAGGAAGAGGCGAAAGGCCGCGGCCGTGCAGAACAGCCCCACGGCGACGATCGCGCCCCAGCTGGTCTTGTCGAGGGCGAGGGAGAACTCCCCGCGCACGAGCGAGGCCGCCAGGAAGATCGCCGCACATCCGGTCGCCACGAGCAGCGTCGTGAATGACGCGTCCACGTCGCGCTGCAGGTGGCCCATCACCGGGATGTAGATGGCATAGGCGACCGACGCCGAGAGGGCGAGGACGACGCCGGTGGGGTGAATCGACGCGGCGCCGGGGAGCCCGACGAGCAGCCCCAGACCCGCGAGCGACACCCCGAGGGCGACGAGCTTTCGCCGGTCGAGGCGCTCGAGCCCGCGCGCGGCGCTGATCAGCGTGACCCACGCGGGGAACGTGTAGAACAGGAAGACCAGGGTCGCCGCGGGAATGAACGCGAGGGCGGAGAGCGAGAGGATCGCGACGGTCGCCTGCCCGATCGCTCCAACGAGGAAAAGCGGCCACAGCCGGCCGTGGGACATCGGGTGGCGCGTGAGCCACCCGAGGGCAGGGAGGAGCGCAACCGCCGCCACGACATACCGGGCCGCGAGGAGCATCGTGAGCGGCGTGCCGCGACGCGTGGCAATGATCGTGAAGATCGAGATGAGCGAGAATCCGAGGGCGGCGAGGACGACCTGGCCAACCGCTCGCGCGTCGCCCGGGGCGTGGGCGGCGCGAGTCCCGCGAGCCGGTCGCGTCATCAGACCTTGAGGATGTAACGTGCGATCGAGAAGTACGCCACGATGCCGGTGATGTCCACCAGCGAAGCCACGAACGGCGAGGAGGCGATCGCCGGGTCCACGTGGAGACGCTTGAACAGCAGTGGCAACATCGCGCCTACGACGGATCCGACCACCACGACGGCCACGAGCGTGAGCGACACGACGAGCGCCACGTCCTCCCCCGTGCCCCACATGACGGCCCGCACGTAGCCGAGCACCCCGAGGGCGGCGCCGAGCACCACGCCCTGGCCGAACTCGCGACGCAACACGCGGAATGCATCGCCGATCTTCACGTCACCGACGGCCAGGGCACGCGTGATCAGGCTCGACGACTGCGCGCCGGAGTTCCCGCCGGATGAGATGATCAGCGGGATGAACAACGTGAGGGTGAGCACCGCCGCGAGCGTATCCTCGTAATGCCGCATCGCCGTGCCCGTGAACATCTCGCCCACAAACAGGAAAACGAGCCAGCCGACGCGCTTGCGCGCCACGCTCCAGAAGCTCGCCTGGAAATAGGGCTCCTCGAGCGGCTGCACGGCGCCGAGGCGCTGCACGTCTTCGGTCTGTTCCTCGACGATGGCGTCGATGACGTCATCGACGGTGATCGCCCCGATGATCCGCCCGAACGCGTCCACCACGGGCACGGCCACGAGGTCGTACTCCGACGTGACGCGCGAGACTTCCTCGCGATCGGCGGTGGCGGGAAGCTTGACGACCTCGGTCCACGCGACATCGGCCACGCGCGCGCCCTCCGGGGCGGCCACCAGCTCGCGCAACGACAGCACGCCGACCAGCGTGCCCCGCGCATCCACGACGTACAGCGCGTGCATCGCCTCCTTGCGTCCACTGCGCGCCGCGAGGCGCACCTGGGCCAGGGCTTCCTCCACCGACAAGTCGTTGGCGATGGCGAAGTACTCCGTCGTCATCAGGCCGCCGGCGGTGTCCGCCTCGTACTGCAGGAGGCGTTCAGTCTCCTGGCGTGCCGCGGTCGGCAGGTCCTGCAGGATGTCGTCGGCGGTCGACTCCTCGAGTTCCTCGAGGACGTCGGCGCGCTCGTCCGGGGTCATCGCGCCAACGAGCTGCGCCGCCTGCGCCGTGGTCATGTGCTCGAGCAACTCGACGCGCAGCTCCTCGTCGAGGTACTCCACGACATCGGCGGCGCGCGAATCCCCGAGGACGCGCAGGAACTCCCCGAGGCGCTCGCGCGGTAACAGCTCCGCAACATCCGCGAGGTCCTTGGGGTGCAGCTCCTCCGTCTCCGCCGCGATGTCCGCCGGCGACTCCTCGAGCAGCGCGAGAATGTCGGGGGCAAGGAGCGCTGCGAGGGGCTTGTCGTGACCGTGTGGCGAATGACTCATGTGCCGCGAGCTGTGGGGCGCGTGGACGGCGCGCCGATAATACACCGTGCGCGGGCTGCGCAACTTACGAATCTGGCCTACCACGAACAAGAACACGGCCCGCGAGACCAACCCTTCCGACGCCCGTGTTGTCAGAGTCCTCGTGCGCTGTGCGATGCACAGCGACCTCGCCCTGCCCCGCCCTGCGCGGGTCACGCGGGCCCTCTGTCAGTTTGCCCGGGCCTCCCGCCCTGATTCCTTGACATGCGCATCTACGCTTCGACGTTGCTCATCCTGCTCGCTGCCGTGCCCGTGCACGCCCAGCAACTCGCGCCGCGCGGGCACGAGACCGTTCGCGCCCGTGCCCCGCTCGTCACCAGTGCCACGCGCGCCGAACCTGCCCCAACGATCGATGGCAAGGGCAGCGATCCCGTCTGGACCTCTGCGCAGGTGATCGAGGGATTTCGCCAGTTCGATCCGGTGGAGGATGGCGAGCCGACGTTCAAGACCGAAGCGCGCATCGCCTACGACGCTCGCAACCTCTACGTGCTCGTACGAGCCTTCGATCCGCATCCCGACTCGATCATGGCGCTCCTGAGCCGCCGCGACGAGCGCACGCAGTCGGACTATGTTCGCGTGATCATCGATTCGTATCATGATCGTCGCACCGGCTACCAGTTCATGGTGAATCCCGCCGGCATGCAGCGTGACATCTACCTCTTCAACGACTCGCAGGAAGACGTGACGTGGAATGCGGTCTGGGAAGCGAAGACCACGATCGATTCGCTCGGCTGGACCGCCGAGTTCCGCATTCCCTTGAGCCAGCTGCGCTTCGGCGCGAAGGAGGAGCACACCTTCGGCGTGGGGATCCAGCGTGAGGTCGCGCGACTCAATGAGCGCTCGAGCTGGCCACTCTGGCGGCGGACGCAATTCGGCATCGCGTCGCAGCTCGGCGAGATTCATGGGATACGAGGCATCGGTGAAAATCGACGCCTCGAACTGATGCCGTACTCCGTGCAGTCCAACGAGACGCGGCAGCGCGGCCCTTCCTTCGGACGCACGCAGCGCTCCTCCGTCGGTGCCGACCTCAAGGTCGGCCTCTCGTCGAACCTCACGCTCGACGCCACGATCAATCCCGACTTCGGCCAGGTCGAAGCCGACCCCGCCGTCCTCAACCTCGGTGCCTTCGAGCAGTTCTTCGAGGAGCGCCGGCCATTCTTCCTCGAAGGCACGGGCATCTTCTCCTTTGCCATCGACTGCAACGATGGGCAATGCACGGGGCCGTTCTACTCGCGGCGCATCGGCCGCAACCCGCAGACGGGATTCCTGAGCAGCGATGGCCTCGCCGTGCCCACGTCGTCGACGATCCTGGGTGCTGCGAAAGTCACGGGGCGCCTGTCGAGCGGCCTGTCGATCGGCGTACTCAACGCCGTGACCGCGCGCGAAGACGTCGCGGACACGGTCACCGTGGAACCGCGGACGAACTACTTCATCGGGCGTGTGCAGCAAGACTTCCGCGGCGGTCGGAGCGGACTCGGGCTCATCGTCAGTGCCGTGAACCGCGACCTCGATGACCAGACCTCGCCGTACCTGCGCGAGGCGGCGTACACCGCGGGCCTCGACCTCCGCCATCGCTTTGGTCCCGGGGGAAACCTGCAGGTCTCCGGTCACGTCCTGGGCAGCACAGTGCGAGGCTCGCAGGACGCGATCGCGCGCACCCAGCTCAATGGCGTGCACTTCTTCCAGCGCCCCGACGACGACATCGACTTCGATCCCACGCGCACGAGCCTCAGCGGCGTGAGCGCCGGGTTCAACCTGCAGAAGAGCGGCGGCGGCATTACCCGTTTCCACACCGGCGTCTGGTACAAGTCACCGGGCCTCGAGATCAACGACGTCGGCTACATGCAGAGCGTGAACAGCATGGGGCAGTCGAACTGGTTCGCCCTCATGTTCCAGCAGCCCGCGGCGTTCTATCGGCGGCTGCAGGTGAACTTCAACCAGTGGAACGCCTGGTTCACCGACGGCGCCAGCAGTGGCCATGGTGGGAACATCAATTTCAACGGTCAGCTGAGGAACATGTGGTCGTTCTATGGCGGCGCGGGCGGCGAAGTGGCGGCGCGCTGCGGTGCGTGCCTCCGCGGCGGCCCGTCCTACTGGAAGACGCCCCAGATGTACTCCTTCTTTGGGGTCAACGGGGATTCGCGCAAGGTCGCCGTGCCGGACATCGGCGTGAACCTCAGCCGACGCGACGAGGGACGCTCGCACAACGTGAGCGTCAGTCCCGGCGTGGCCATCCGGGTGGCGTCACAGTTCTCGGCGCGCCTTGGGGTGAGCTTTTCGCGCAACGTTGACGATCGGCAGTGGCTGGGCAACTACGGCGACATTGGCGTCGACACGACGCACTATACCGTCGCCCGCCTCGACCAGGAAACGGTGGCGCTCACCACGCGTATCAACTGGACCGCATCGCCCACGCTGTCCCTCCAGGTCTACGCCCAGCCGTTCGCGACGGGAGGCAGCTACTCCGACTGGCGACGCGTGAGCGATCCGCTTGCGCGATCATATGCCAACCAGTTCCAGCCGTTTGTCCAGGAAGGCGAGCCTGGCGGATTCAACTTCAAGCAGTTCCGGTCCAACAGCGTCCTGCGCTGGGAGTATCGCCCGGGATCGACCTTGTTCTTCGTCTGGGCGCAGGGGCGCACGCAGGACGGCCTCGACGCCGGCTCATTCCGCTTCGGGCGCGACTATCGCAACCTGTTCAGCGCGCATCCCGAGAACACCTTCCTCGTGAAGGCGAGCTACTGGTTCAGCATGTAGAAGGACGGGCGGGCAGGCGGCGGCGTGCAAATCAGTCGTCGTGCAGCAGTGGCAGGGAACGCGGAGCGGGGGTCGCGCTTGCCACCCGGTAGCCGACGACCTCGAGGGCAGCGGAGAGCGTGTCGCGCGGCACCGGTTTGTCCATGTCGATGTCCGCGCGGCCTATCGATACCTCCGCCCGCGTGACCCCCGGGACCCCGGCCAGCGCCTGGAAGACGGCGCGAACGCAATGGACGGTCTTCATGCCGTCGATCTCGAGGATCGCGCGACTTCCGCGGGGTGACGGAGCTTCCATAGACACGCACGAAAGCTAGCTTCGAGGCTGCGCGAGGATCGTCTGTCGCGCCCTCCTCCACGACGCCTCACCCATGTCCGTTTCCTTCCTCGGCCTCGGCGCCATCGGCACGCCGATGGCGGCTCACGTCGCGTCACGGCACCCCCTCATCGTCTGGAATCGCACCGCCGCCAAGGCCACCGCGTTCGCCGCGGAGCACAACGCCACCGTGGTCGCCACGCCTCGCGAAGCCGCCACGGCGAGCAGTGTCGTGATCACCTGCCTGCCCACCTCGGTAGAAGTCGAGGCCTTGCTAGACGGCCCCGACGGCCTGCTCCCGGGAATGGCGTCGGGGACGCTCCTGATCGATTGCACCTCGGGCGATCCCGCGAGCTCGCGTCGCATCGCCGCGCGGCTCGCCGAGCGCGGCATCGCATTCCTCGACGCTCCAGTCAGCGGCGGAACGAGCGGCGCGGTGAACGGCACGCTGACCGTCATGTGCGGCGGCGACGACGCGACCTTTGAGCGCGCGCGACCAGTGCTCGAGGCGTTCGGAAGCAAGATCGTCCTCGTCGGACCCGTCGGCTCCGGGCACGCCCTCAAGGCGGTGAACAATGCGTGGCTCGCCGTTCACATCTGGGCGGCGGCCGAGGGGTTGGCCGCGCTGACGAAGGCCGGCGTCAAGCCGAGTGCGGCACTCGACGTGATCAATGCCGCGAGTGGGCGCTCCAATGCGTCCGAAAACCTGTTTCCGCAGCGCGTACTTACGCGTGCCTTTCCGCGCACGTTCAAATTGGCCCTGCTCGAGAAGGACGTCGCCATCGCAGCGGAGTTCATGCGAGACCAGCGCGTCCCCTCGGCAGTCACGCAACAGGTCGCCGAGCTCTTTCGGCAGGCGCGGACGGAACTCGGAGAGGAGGCAGACCATGTCGAGGTTGCGCGCCTGATCGAGAAATGGAGCGGCGTGGAGATCACCGACTGACGACGCGCCACACCGGCGTCGCGCTGTTCTACCGATGCGGTGGCCGCGGCCTGGCCGCGGCGACTACCCTGCCATCTGCCATCTCAGGTGCCCATGAAATCCCTCGCTGACATCCGCGCGCTGTTTCCAGCGCTCGCCCGCGCGCACAACGGACTGCCGGTCGCGTACTTCGATGGGCCGGGGGGCACGCAGGTGCCCGCCCCGGTCGTTGACGCGATGAGCGACTACCTGCTCAACCACAACGCCAACACGCACTGGCTCTATCCGACGAGCCGCGAGACGGATGCCATGCTGTGGCAGGCGCGTGAGGCCATGGCGGATTTCCTGAACGTGACGCCGCACGAGGTGTCGTTCGGCAACAACATGACGACGATCACGTTTCACCTCGCGCGTGCGCTCGGCCGGGCGTGGGGACCAGGCGATGAAGTCGTCGTCACGGAACTCGACCATCACGCGAACGTCGCCCCGTGGCAGGCGCTCGCACGCGAACGCGGTATCACGGTGCGCACCGCGCGCATGATCCCAGAGCAGGGCGTGCTGGATTGGGACCATCTCGCATCCCTCGTGTCTTCGAAAACGCGCCTGCTCGCCATCGGCGCGGCATCCAATGCCCTCGGGACGATCAACGACATTCCTCGTGCCGCGAAGCTCGCGCGTGGCGTCGGGGCCCTGTTGTTCGTGGACGCGGTGCACTACGCCGCGCATGGTGTGGTCGATGCACAAGCGTGGGATTGCGACTTCCTCGCCTGCTCCTCCTACAAGTTCTACGGTCCACACGCCGGGGTCCTGTATGCGCGTCGCGATGTCTTTGCATCGCTCGACGTGCCCAAGCTCGAGCCCGCACCCACTGAGGTACCCGAGCGCATCGAGACCGGGACGCAGAACCACGAGGGCATCGTTGGAACGGGGGCCGCCATCGACTTTCTGGCCTCCCTTGGTGATGGTGCTTCGCGCCGGGAGCGGCTTGTCACTTCAATGCAAGCGCTGCACCGACGGGGTGACACGCTGTTCGGGATGTTGTGGGAGGGCCTCACCTCAATCCCTCGGGTCCGCGTGTTCGGTCTTCCTCCCGGCGGCCAGCGGACGCCGACCGTCTCGTTCGTCGTGGAGGGCAAATCCTCGGACGATGTGGCCCTGGAGCTCGCCAACTGCGGAGTGTTCGCATCGAACGGCGACTTCTACGCGACCACCATCATCGAGCGATTGGGGCATGCATCGGACGGTGTCGTCCGCGCGGGCTGCGCATGCTACACAACGGAAGACGAAGTCACACGGCTCGTGAACGGCGTCAGGGAACTGGCGCGCTGACAGGGGCGCCGATTGGTTGCGAACCGGGGAGGTGCCTCGGTTCTGCGTCAGGGGAGGCACAACCCGGGCGGGTTCGCGGCTACTTTTCCCGCATGCAGCTGTCGTTCGTTCGACGCACCCTCGCCGGGCTGGCGTGCGTGCTGACCTCAGGGTGCGATGGGAGGGCCGGAGCGACACCGGCGGCCTCGTTCCTCGTCGTGGCGGGAGACTCCACCTTCTGGGTGGAGTCAGGCCGAGACGGCCTGACCACACGGCGCTCCCCGATCATGCTTGCCCTGCTCAACGGTCGCTTCCACGAGCTCTACGTCGTGGATGAGGACCTCTCTTATTCCGACGCCCTGATGGTCGGCCAGCGGGTCTACCGCCGCGACGTGGAGTCGGGCGATTCGACCCTCGTGCGGTACGACACGACCATCGCCGGCATCGCCATGACCTGGTCCGCGCGTCACCCCGACGACGAGCCCCTCGGTCCCGACGAGGACGTCGCCGACGACCCGCTCGTGCACGCCACGACCGACATGGAGCTGATCGACGTCATCGGTCCGTTCCTGAGCTACGAGTTCCACCTCGATGTCGACATTCACGGCGAGCGTGACCAGCACGTGACGCAGCTCGGTGTCGTGGACCTGCGCGATGGCTCCCGCGTTGGCCTCGCGCAGCTCGCATCGGCAGCGGAGGCGAGTCGCGTGTACGCCGAGGGCCGCGCCCGTTTCTCCGCGGCGCTCGACTCGGTACGCCGCAACCGCGACGAACGCGCCACGCGCGCGCGACAGGCAATCGAGGGCTTCGACTTCGACTCGACGTCGTTTCAGCTCCTCGTCAGCGACAAGGGCCCCGTGGTGAGCTTCCTCGTGCCGGGGCGCGGTCCCCGCGCCGGGGGATATTCGCTGCCACTCGGCGAGATTCCCATCGAGCCAGGCGCGTGGTGGCGCGACGCATCGGTGTCCTTTCCCACGCGAGGGACGAACTCCACGGTCACGTGGTCCGACTCGTCGTACGACGTCGTCGCAACGGTCAATCCAACCGGGACGGGCGCGTTGCTGGAGATTCGCCACGACGGGCGCAGCTGGCCCGCCGCCTCGGTCGCCCTGCCAGTGCAGCGCGTGTTCCGGTTAGGCACCGGCGAGTCTTTCGCCGCGACGCGACGCGCCCTCACGCGGGCGTTCGACGAAGCGGACTCGTACAGCGGCCTCACCAACCCTGCGTCGCAGCTGCGCCGCGGTTCCCGTCATCTCCCTCCGAACACCGCTACCAGGACTGCATGGACGCCCGCACGCCACGCCAGAGCGAATCGATCGTCGCCGACCTCATGATGCCGCACCACGCCAACGGATTGAAGCAGCCATCAGTCTTCGGCGGCGTGGTGATGAGCATGGTCGATCGCTGTGCCGCGCTCGCGGCGATGCGACACAGCGGCGGACAGGTGACGACGCTGTCGATTGACCGCATCCTCTTCAAGGAGCCCATCCGCGTTGGTGAACTCGCGGAAGTTCGCTCACGCGTGGTCTTTGTCGGCACGACGTCGCTCGCCGTGGTGTCCGACGTGTTTGCGGAGAACGTGAGCACCGGAGCCAAGCGGCACACCAATGAGTGCTGGCTCACGTTCGTGCACCTCGATGAAAACGGGAAGCCGACCCCAGTGCCGCCGCTCCTCCTCGAGACCGAGAACGATCAACACCTGCACGACCAGGCGGCGAAGCGTCGCGCGCAATCCCTCGCCGATGCGCGTTGACGTCGCGATCCGGTGACAGGCGCTTGACTCTGGTGCCCCCCACCCGTCACCCTTCACCCATGCCACACAGCTTCACGCTCGAGATGGCGAACCGGATGCTCCCGCTGGTGAGCAGGATCGTGCGCGATATTCTCGACCACTACCGCAATTGGCAGCAGACGGTGGAGGCGTTCGAGATGGCGACCGCACTGAGTCGTGCCGACCGCCCGACAGCTGAAGCCGAAAGTTTGCAACGCCGGGCGCAGGAGCTGGCGCGCGAGATCCAGGGATTCCTCGCCGAGCTCACGAGCCTGGGAGTGGAGTTCAAGGGGTTCGAACTCGGGCTCGTTGATTTCCCGGGGGACATCGATGGGCAGCAGGTGCTGTGGTGCTGGAAGTTCGGTGAGCCCACGGTGCAGTACTGGCACGACGCGGCGTCCGGCTTTGCCGGTCGGCAGCCCGTAGAGTCGCTGCTCGCCTCCCCTCGCAATGCCTGAACCCTTGTCCACGACATGAAGCCATTTCGAGCGCCGGACGGTACCTGGTGGGGAGCGGAAGTCCGCATGCCCTCGCACAGTGGAGCCATGGTGATGTTCCATCATCCCACCGGCGAGACGGCGCGGCTCAACCGGTACGCGTGGATGAACGTGCGCTCCGGCGTGGCGCAGGATCCCCGCGAGCACCTGAGTGTGGCCACGCTGGCCGCGTCGTTGGGTGATGGTGAGCTGGCGAAGCTCTTCCGGCGCTCCATGCCGGTGAACACGGATCGGCCGAGCTACATCGTCTCGTAAGGCACGTCGACCTCGTACCCGTCGCGGGCGATGGTCGTCGCGGCAAAGACGCTGCGTGCTTCCTGCTCGAGGTCGGCCGTATCCCTGGTATAGCGCGCCGAGAGGTGCGTGAGTACCAGGCGCTTCACCTCGGCGTCGCGCGCCACGCCCGCCGCCTCACGCGCCGTGGAGTGGCCGGTCTCCACGGCCCGCACGGCCTCCTCGTCTCCAAAGGTGGCCTCGTGCACGAGCAGGTCGGCCCTATGCGCCGCCTCGATGGTGGCGTCACAGGGTCGCGTGTCGCCCGTGATGACGATGCGGCGCCCGGGGCGGGTGGGACCGACAAGGAGTTCGGGCTCGACCACGCGCCCATCGTCGAGCGTGATCGGCTCGCCGCGGTGAATGCGGCCCCAGAGGGGACCCTCGGGGATACCTAACGAACGCGCGAGGTCGGGGTCGAAGCGCCCCCGGCGCTCGTCCTCGACGAGGGCCCAGCTCAAGGCCGGCCCCCCGCGGTGCACAGCCGTCACGGCGCGGATGGCGTACTCCTTCCGGCGCACCTCCTCCCCGGGCTGCAGCTCGGTGATCTCGAGCGGGAAGGTCAGGCGGTCGGCACCTAACGTCTCACACCGTCGCAGCAGCCGTTCAGCGCCACGCGGCCCCCAGCAACGGAGCACGTCGGTGCGCCCCTGCAGGGCCAGCGTGCGCAGCAACCCGACGATGCCGAGAAAGTGGTCGACGTGGAAATGGGAGAAAAAGACGTCGTCCAGGGCGAAAGAGATGCCGTAGCGCATCATCTGCCGCTGAGTTCCTTCGCCGCAGTCGAACAGGAGTGTCTCGCCCTCACGGATGAGCGCGAGCGACGGAACGCTTCGCTCGACCGTAGGGCGAGAGGCGGAGGTCCCGAGAAAGCGAAGCGTCAGCGGCATGGCGGCGTGAATATAGTGGTGGGCGCTGCGGCTGAGTTCGGTTGTATCTCGCGAGAGATATTGACGATAGCTCGATTTTTCGCATTGTGACATACATCGCTGAGCCTGCTCCATTCTCGCAGCAGTTTGCGACGACAGAACGGGATCGCGCGCCGCGAACGCGGGTAGTCAGACGACGCACGGCGTGGCACTACATGCAGGGGAAACCGAGGACGGTATCGCGGATGAGACCGCATCGCCTGGAAGATCGGGTGGTGGCGAGTCCTGGGCCCCCCGGCCCCCCGCCGTCGCTCACCCCCGGTACGACACGCAGGCGCATTCACAGTGGGAACGACCCTTCCAGGTCTAAAATCCGTTGCAGGAGGAGTTACGTCATGACCGGAAAGAGCAAGCGAGGTTTCGCATCGATGGACCCCGAACGGCAGAAGGAAATCGCCAGCAAGGGTGGACGTGCCGCTCACGCCAAGGGGACGGCGCACGAGTGGTCACGCGATGAAGCACGGGCCGCCGGCCGCAAGGGTGGCGTTATCGTGAGCCGAGATCGTGAACACATGTCGGCCATTGGCCGCGAAGGTGGCGAGGCGCGTGGGCGCGCCAATGCCATGGCGCGTGCCGAGGGCGGCAATGGACGCCGCTTCGTCGAGCGTGAGTCGCGAGTGGCTACCGGCCGCGAGGTCGAAGGCCAGCAGGACCGACCGTCAGCACTCGACACGAGTTCGCTCCAGGGCGATCTCCGTCGGTAGTTCAGCGTAGCACAGCTGCCGTGGCGCGAGCGCTGTACGTCTGGCGCACGCGTTGCGGTCGCGCGTGTCTCGCGGTCACGACCACCGCGCGACATAGCGATCGACATCCCACTTCTCCCGCGCTCGCTTGAGCGACATCGTGCGAATGACTCCCAGCACGGGGCGCGTGTAGAACGGGCGATCGAACTTCCCGAAACACCACTGGATGCCAGCAAAGCTGCACGGGTCCCGCCCGTCCAGCCCGTACTTGTTGTTCAG
>JACMLI010000758.1 GCA_014379705.1 Gemmatimonadaceae bacterium | reverse complement strand
GATCTGGTTCACCTTGATGAGGATCGAGTTCGCGATACCGCCTTCGATGCCGCGCGCAAGTCGCTCGGTGTTGGTGACGAAGAGGTCATCCCCCACGAGCTGGACGCGATCGCCGAGCTGCGCGGTCAGGATCGCCCACCCATCCCAGTCATCCTCGGCGAGGCCGTCCTCGATCGACACGATCGGGTACTCTTCGAGCCACTTCGCGTAGAGCTCGACCATGCCGCGCGCGTCGTACGTGCCACCACCACTCTTCTTGAACGTATACTTCCCGCCCTTGTGCAGCTCCGAGGCCGCGCAGTCGAGGGCGAGCGCGATTTCCTTGCCCGGGGCATACCCTGCGGCCTCGATCGCCTCGATGATGATCTTGAGGGCGTCCTCGTCGCTGCCCAAGTCCGGCGCAAAGCCACCTTCATCGCCCACGCTCGTCGCGAGCTTGCGCTTGACGAGCACCTTCTTGAGCGAGTGGAACACCTCGGCGCCCATGCGCAGCGCCTCGCTGAACGTCGTCGCGCCCACCGGCACCACCATGTATTCCTGGAAGTCGACCGTGTTCGTGGCGTGCGCGCCGCCGTTCAGGATGTTCATCAGCGGCACTGGCAGCGTGCGGGCCAGCGGACCCCCTAAATAGCGATAGAGGGGCAAGCCGCTCTCCACGGCCGCCGCGCGCGCCACGGCCATCGACACGCCGAGGATCGCATTGGCACCGAGGGTGCCCTTGTTGGCCGACCCATCGAGCTCGATCATGTGCCGGTCGATCTCGACCTGTTCGACCGCGTCCATGCCGCGCAGGGCCGGCCCGATCTTCTCGATCACGTTGCGCACGGCCTTCTCGACGCCCTTGCCGAGATAGCGCTTCGCGTCGCCATCGCGCATCTCGAGCGCCTCGTGCTCCCCGGTGGAGGCGCCACTCGGCACGGCGGCGCGGCCGGCCGCGCCACTCTCGAGCGTGACATCGACCTCCACGGTGGGATTGCCGCGGCTGTCGAGGATCTCTCGGGCGTGGACGTCGACGATGGAGGACATGGGTGGAGGCTGGGGGAGCGAAGGGACGTCGCGCACCGCGCGACGCATGAGGGTCAGGCGGGGGCCGGCTCGGCCTCGAGGGACTCTGCCTCGGACGGCGGACTGGCACAACAAACGCCGTAATGCTGTTCGAGGGCGGCGGCCATGCGGTCGAACGCGAGGCGCGCGACGCGATCGCGATCGCCGTACGTGAGGCCTTCGGTCGGCACCGGCTCGAGGAAGTGCACGTGCACGGTGGCCGACGTCACGGCAAAGCTGCCATTGGGCGAGACCTCGCGCGTCCCGTAGAGCAGCGTCGGCACCACGGGGGCACCCGCCGCGATCGCGAGGACAAAGGGCCCCTTCTTGAACGGACGCAGCGCGTAGTTTGTACCGCGCGTGCCCTCGGGATACACCACGACCGAGAACCCACGGCGCATCCGTGCGGCCGCCGCCTCGTAACCGGCAAACGCCGCCGTGCGATTGCTCCGGTCGATGAAGATGAAGCCCGCGGCACGGACCGCGGCGCCGAACAGCGGGATCCGCTCCAGTTCGGCCTTGGCAATGAACTTGTATCGACGGAGCGTGGACGCGAGCACGAACACGTCGAACCAGCTCACATGGTTCGCGGCATACACCCGGGGCTCGCCGGTCTGCATCCGCGCGGCGTCATGCACCACGACGCGAACGCCCCCCGCACGGACGAGGAGCGACCCCCAGAGCCGCGGCGCCCGGTCGAACAGGCTCCCGGGCCGGTCCGGAATGCCCAGGAGCGACGCAATGATCACGGCCAGGCCGATCACCGGCGTGGCCAGCACGATCGTGAGGAGCACAAGGAACGTCCGCATCACGACGAAAAGTGATCGTGGCCCGTGGTGAGGTCAACGCGCTCGCCACGAAACATCGCGGTCACCGCGGGGTGCTCCGCACGACGGGCCTGGCCGATCCGTGTAAGCGGGATCCCGAACGTGCGTGCGAATCCGTCGACGTCGAGCTCCTGGGGGGTGCACACGACGAGCTCGTACTCCTCCCCGCCCGACAGTGCCTCGCGCCACGACCCTCCAGCACCGCACGGCAGTCGCTCCACCTCGATGCGCAGTTCCACGTGACTCGCGTGCGCGAGGTGTCGCAGCTCCGACGCGAGACCATCGGAGATGTCGATCATCGCGTGTGCACCACGCGCGGCCAGCCAGCGTGCCTCCCGCACGCGGGCGCGTGGGCGAGCGAAGCGCTCACGACACCAGGACCCCGGCACCTCCCCCGCCTCCCACGCCTCGACGGCGCGCGCCGGACCTCCGAGCGCACCGGTCACGTAGAGATGGTCCAACGGCTTCACACCGCCACGGCCGAGCGGAGACGAGGCACTCCCGAGCACGGTGATGGTGAGGGAGAGTACAGCACCGGTCGTGAGGTCGCCGCCGCGGATTGGAGCGCCCGCCTCCCGTGCGGCTTCCCCGATACCGGCCGCCATTGCGCCAATATCCCGGCGCCACGAGTCCGGAATCGACAGCGCGACCAGTATGCCCAGGGGCGTCGCCGCCATCGCCGCGAGGTCGCTCAGGGCCGCTTGCGTGGCGCGGTAGCCGATCTCCTCTGGGGTGATCCAATGGCGCCGGAAATGCACCTCCTCGACCGAACTGTCCGTACTCACCGCGAGTCGCTCACCGGGCGGCACGACGAGCAGGGCCGCATCGTCGCCGATGCCTTCGGCGATGTCTCCCCAGGCGTCGAGCATGGCGCGGATGAGGTCGAACTCGGCGCCGGGCCCGAGCGCGACGTGCGGAGTGAGGTGCGCCACTCAGCCCTCTCCGACTCGAGGAAGTGCCGCGAGCTCGCCCGGGCCGGGAAATTCGCGCGGGAGGCGCCACGCTTCACCGAGGGCGCCCACCACATCGGAGAGAGTCACGCCGCGGAGGGGACGCCCCGTTCCGGCGATCTCGGCGGCGCGTCCGTGAATCCACGCAGCGCTCGCCGCCGCCTCGAAGGCGTCGACTTCCTGGGCGAGGAGCGTCCCGATAATGCCCGCCAGCACGTCCCCACTTCCGGCGGTCCCCAGCGCCGGCGTTCCCCGCGCCACGACGGCCAGGCGGCCATCGGGGGCGGCCACAAGGGTGGGCACGCCCTTGAGCAGGACAACGCTGTCGAGGGCGGACGCGAGGCGGGTCGCGGCGGCATAGGGATCGCTGAGCACGTCGTCGACGGGAATGCCGAGGATGCGGGCGGCCTCTGCGACGTGAGGCGTGGCGACCGCGGGACGCCCCCGGAGGTGGGTGCCTAACGAAGCAGCGTCCCCCGCGAACGCGGAGAAGACATCGGCGTCGACGACGATCGGGCCGCGCCAGCGATGCAACCACGCGTGGGCGCGGGCTCGAGCACCCGGGTCCACACCAAAGCCCGGGCCGATCAGCAGCGCGTTGGGCCAATCGAGTGCTGTCGCGACAGGGTCGGCGGCGGGCCAGTGGAGGGTGACCGCTTCGGGGCAGGCGACCTGCAGTGCCGTGGCGCTGTCCGGGTGTGCACAGAAACGGAGCATGCCGATCCCACTGCGCTGGGCGCCCCGCGCGGCCAGCACGCTGGCCCCCGCCATGCCCGGCGCAGCACCGACGATCAGGAGGCGGCGACGCGTGCCCTTGTAGGCGAGGGCGTTGATGGGAGGCAGCGCGTGACGAACGAAGGCCGCGTCGACGAACGAAGGGACGCGTTCGGGCAGGTCGTGTCCGAGGCCGATGTCGACAAGCACGATCTCGCCCGAGAGGTCGCGACGCGCGAGAAGACCACGCTTGAAGTGGCCGAAGCAGATCGTGAGGTCCGCCCGGACCGCGTGCTCGGCACGCCCCGTGGTGGCATCCACGCCGCTCGGAATGTCGAGGGAGACGACGACCGCGCCGTGCTCGCGCAGGCGGGCGATGTGGGTGAAGGCCGCGGAAATGT
>JACMLI010000757.1 GCA_014379705.1 Gemmatimonadaceae bacterium | reverse complement strand
GCCGCGCAGGCGCCCGCCCGCCGCGATCGCGTCGCGCAGAAACGGCGCGGCGTCCTCGCCGACAAGGGTCGACAGGTCCTCGATCTCGGTGCCATATCGCAAGTCCGGCTTGTCCACGCCGAACCGCTCCATCGCTTCCCGCCAGGTGAGCCGCGGAAAGGGAGTGGGGATCTCGTGGCCCGCGCTCTTCCAGAGGGCCACGAGCACGGTCTCCACCACGTGCTGCACGTCCTCCTGCGAGACGAAGCTCGCCTCGAGGTCGATCTGCGTGAACTCGGGCTGGCGATCGGCGCGCAGGTCCTCGTCGCGGAAGCAGCGCGCGATCTGGAAGTAGCGGTCGTACCCCGCCACCATCAGCAGCTGCTTGTAGATCTGCGGCGACTGCGGCAGGGCGTAGAACTGACCGGGGTGCACGCGGCTCGGAACGAGGTAGTCGCGCGCGCCTTCCGGCGTGGGCTTGGTGAGGATCGGCGTCTCGATCTCGAGGAAGCCCAGGTCCGTCATCGTGTTCCGCGCCACCTGCAGGAGCTGGTGGCGCATGATGAGGTTGGCCTGCAGTTCCGGACGGCGAAGGTCGAGGATGCGGTGCTTGAGGCGCAGCTCCTCGGCCGGAAGCTGGTCGCCCTTGCCCCGGGCCACCGGAATCACCGGGATCACCGCTGGGCCGACGACCTTGATTGCACTCGCGCGCACTTCGACATCCCCCGTCGCCAACTCGGCATTGCGCCCTTCGGCCGGGCGCTCGACGACCGTGCCCGACACGAGCACGACGGTCTCCGATGTCAGGCGCTGCGCGGTCTCCATTCCCTCCGCGCCGGCGAGCGACGGGTCGAACGAGACCTGCACGATGCCATCGCGATCGCGAAGGTCGAGGAAGACGAGTCCCCCGAGGTTTCGTGTGCGGTGCACCCATCCACCGAGCCGGACCTCCTGGCCCGCGTGCGCTCGTCGCAGCGCACCACAACGGTGGGTGCGCATGGCGGTAGCCTGGGAACGTTCACCACTCACGACGGTTCTCCTGGCGCGGATGCGCCGGTGCCTGGGACACTGCCTAACGGGTTGCGATGCAGGGGCGTGCGATGTCGACTCGCGCCCCGAGGGTGCTGCTCGCGCGCTCCCGTGGGGAACGGCGCCCGGCTTTGCGGGCTATCTGGGGCGTCAGGGTGACGGGGCCACCGGCCCACAGCATGGTGGACCACCGCGACGGTCGAGGTCCCATTCAGCGCGCACGACCGACGAGGGAAGCCCACGGGGATACTGCTGCGCTCAACGATTGTGGGCCTGGTGCGCGGTGCATGTCGGTCGAACGGGTGGGGAGGGCTCCACAATCTAACCTCCGCACGGGATTCCGACACCGTGCGATTGACCCGACGGCGCTGGAGTCCTTAAACTCAACTCGTTGGCACGCCTGATGTTGACCCCAGCCTGTCACTCCGGCGCAGAGCGAGCGAAGCTCGCGACGACCCGGAACCCAGCGTCGTTACCACACCGATTCACACGACACTGGGCGCCTGCGTTCGCAGGTGCGACGAGCCCATCATGAAGACCAATCTCCTGGCCCTCCCCCTCGATCAGGCTGAAGCCGCCCTCCGGGACTTCTTCACCTCCCGCGGCGAGCCCGCCTACCGGACCGAGCAGGCATTTCGGCGCCTCTGGAAGGAGCCCGTCCGGTCATTCGAGGAGATCACGGACCTGCCCGCACGCCTGCGCGCCGAGCTCGACGCCGCGTTCGAGCTGCCGTCCCTGACGCTGGCGGCCAGGCAGCGCTCGAGCGACGGCACCGAGAAGTTCCTCTTCCAGTTGTCCGACGGTCAGGCCATCGAGACGGTCGCCATCCCCGACCGCGGGCGCATGACGTTCTGCATCTCGTCGCAGGCCGGGTGCGCACTCCAGTGCGCTTTCTGCGCCACCGGGCTGATGGGCTTCGCGCGCAACCTCGGGCTCCATGAGATCGCCGGGCAGGTGCGGGAGCTGGCGCTGCTCGATCCCCCGGTCCGGGCGACGAACATCGTGTTCATGGGCATGGGGGAGCCCATGATGAACTGGCCGGCGGTGGACGCGACCCTGACGGTCCTCAATGACCCCCGGGCCTTCGGGATCGGTTCCCGGCACATCACGGTGTCGACGGTGGGCGTGCTGCCCGGCATCGTGTCGCTCGCGGCCCGGCCCGAGCAGTTCCGCCTCGCCATCTCGATCCACGCGCCTAACGACACCCTCCGGCGCTCGCTGATGCCGATCAACGTGAAGTACCCGCTCCGCGAGGTCATTGACGCGGCCCGCGAGTTCGACCGCCGCGTCACCTTCGAGTACGTGATGCTCGGCGGCGTCAACGACCAGCCGGCCCAGGCGAAGGAGTTGGCGGCCCTGGCGCGCGACTGCGGAGCGTTCGTGAACCTCATTCCCCTGCACCCCGGAGGCGCGGGGGACTTCGTGCCGACCACGTCGCGCGAGATCCGGGACTTTGCGACGCGACTGTCGCGCGAGGGCATCGAGGTCGCCGTGCGCAAGAGCCGCGGCACGGACATCAGCGCCGCGTGCGGCCAGTTACGGGTGGAGCGTCTGCGGCGGCGGGCGCCAGGTCGAGCCGAGCAGGATCGTGAGGTCGACGAAGCCGGCCGAATCGGGGCGTGACTCGATCGGGGCGCCGTCGAGCGCCTCGCTCGCCAGCTTCGCCCACTCCGGATGGCCGGTGCGGTCGATGATCAGCGTCGTGTCGCGCCGTGCGTCGACGCCGCTGAACTTCACGACGTCGAACCCGAGGTCCCGCAGGTAGAGGGTCGCGCGCCGCGCAAGGCCGCGCACGCTCGTCGCGTTCGTCACCTCGACGCGTATGCGCGTCCCCTCCGGCACGACGCGGCGGATCTCTGCCGCCCTCGTCGGAATCGTCGGTCCGCGCCACGCCGCCCACGCCCACCACGCCCCCCCAAGGACGATGACGCCGATGGCGCCGAGCGCCACCGCGCGCCTCAGCGTACGTGGTTCCACAACGCCACCGTTTCCGGAAACAGGGACTTGCCCTCGCGCACCGTCCACTCGATGCGCATGCGCACGACCTGCCGGAACACCCCAGCGAAGTCCGACGGCACGACCGACGCGAGGAACGCGCGATCCTCGACGGCGAAGGGACGCCCCGGCTCGAGGAAGTCGGCCATGTACAGCGCCTGGCCGAGCCGTCCCCAGTCGGGACTGCCTAACGTGTGCCAGCGGATGGCGTGCAGGAGGTCCGCGCGCGCCTCACCGTCCTGGGCGAGGCGCGCCGCGGCCGCGGGACCATGCAGCACGCGCTCCGGGAGCCGGTCATCCCCCGCGAGGCG
>JACMLI010000756.1 GCA_014379705.1 Gemmatimonadaceae bacterium | reverse complement strand
TCGACGACCACTCCGCCCTTGATCTTCTTGACGAGCGTTCCCTCGACCGGCTGCTCGTTCTCGTAGGCCAGACGGATGCGCTCCCACACGCGCATGAAATCGGCCTTCTTCTTCGACAGGACGACGGAGCCTTCCTGGTCCTCGAGGTGCTCGAGGAGAACCTCGACTTCATCACCGACCTTGAGGTCGGGGAGGTCCTTGAACTCTTCGAGCGGGATCGTGCCTTCGGACTTGAAGCCGATATCGAGGACCACGAGGTTCTCGCGGATCTCGAGTACGCGGGACTTGACGATCTCGCCTTCGTCGATCGAGGCGAGCGTCCCGTTGTACATCTCGAGCATCCGATCGTATTCGGCCGAGGAGTACTCGTCCTCGTCGTAGAGTTCGGGGCGGCGGTTGGCCAGCGGGCGCAGCTCGCTCGCCTGGGCCTTTCGCTTCTCCAGCGCGGTCAGCGCGGGGGCGGTGGTGACGTCGGTCATCGATTCTCCTGTCTACCGCGGAATCATGCAGCTCGCCGCGTGCGAGGTTGGGGTGGGTGGAGACGACAGCGAGCGCCCGTCGCCGGGGCGCTCGAAGTGAGCCAGAAAATGTAGCTGGAGCGGACCTATCCGGTCAACGCGGCTCCGTGGACCCGTCGCGTCGGGGCCCCACGCCAAAGAGGCCAAGTGCGGTCGCGACGTTGGTTCTCACGTTGAACTCCTGTTCCGCCCGCTTCCGCCCGGCCTGTCCAAGGCGACGTCGAAGGGTTTCGTCGGCCGACAGTCGCAGGATCGCCGCGGCGGCGGCAGCGTAGTCCCCGCGCTCGACCAGGACTCCGGTTTGCTCGTGAATGACGAGCTCGGGGATCGCGCCTACGCGAGTCGCGATCACCGGACGGTCCACCGCCATGGCCTCGGCGATCACGTACCCGAAGGCCTCCTCCCAGCGGCTCATCTGGCAGACGATGTCCGCCGCGTCGAACAGCCCCTCGCCGTGAGGGTCGCGCACGAGACCGGTGAACGTGACGCGATCCGCGAGGCCCAGGGACACGGCCTTCGCCTCGTACTCCGCCCGGCAGGGACCTTCACCGCCAAACATGAAGTGGAGCGTCTGGTCCTGCTCCAGCGAAATCCGGGCAGCCTCGAGCAGGTCCGGAATTCCCTTTTCGGGGATCATCCAGGACACCTGAGCGACCACCGTGCGGTCGAGGGGAATGCCGTGGCGGCGACGAAACGCATTGCCCAGCGCGGGATCGTGCGGTCGGGACACCTGTGCGGCGTTGTAGAGCCGCAGCGTCTTGCTCACCGGGAGGAAGCCGCGAGCGCGAAGCACGCGGAGGTTGTAATCGCTGATACTGAGCACGGAGGTGAGCGGAGACGTGAGCACGCGCGCCACCCATTGCTTCCAGAGCGGGGTACCTCGATCGGTCCATCCGGCAGGATGCGACCCCTGATCCACGAAGTACACGCGATCGACCCCGCGCATCCTGGCGATCCACGGGATGGCGCTGAGGAAGGGAGTGAACTGAAGGAGCAGGACCTCGGGCCGGTGCCGCGCGAGCAAGGCCGACACTGCGGGTATCGCCGTGGCGGCCTTCAAGTCCGCGGGCAAGACCTCGATGGTGACGTTCGGGAGCTGCAGGTACTCGCGCACCAGCGGCGTGGGCTCGCCGAGGAAGCACAGCACGCTGTTCCAGCCGCGCTCAGCCAGTTGCGCGGAGAATTCGCGCGCGAACGCCTCGACACCGCCGATGCGAAGGGGCTCGAGTCCGAAGATCGAGACCAGGGTTCGCACCGGCGCCGCCGTGCCCGTCGACACGGTGATCGGCTTCGCTACGTCGTTGCCGACGATGTCGCGCTGGCCAACTGCACGAGGACGGTGTCGCGCTCCTCGCTCGTCAGCCGCCGTTCGAGGCAGCATCCACCCTCCCAGAACTTCGGTCGTGACTCCCAGATCTCGCGGATCGAGCGCTCCTTGATGTTTCCCACCCTCGGGGCACCGCTGCAGACCGTGACGTCACCATTCGCCTGAAACTGCAGTGTGCTCAATGCGTGACACGTCTGCCGGACTTCGTGCGCGCTGTGGCTCATGGTGGCGACGCGCGTAGACTCCGGGTGCTCGAAGTATGGGATCATCGCCTCCAGCTGCGCGTAGCTGTTCGCGATGTGGTATCCCTGCCGCTTGAGGGCGATCAGTTCCCGGATGTTCTTGAGCACTCGCGGGATGTCCGTCGGCCAGTTCTCGCTCTCCAACCACCAGTCCGTGTTCTCCGGTGTGTTGTAGTTCTGCTCGATCGGCTGGTAGAAGACTTCCATCCCAGGCTGGTTGGCGAACTTCGCCACGTTGATCGTGTCGTGGACATTGTGCGACATGATCACGTTCTTGAGCCGGATCGTGTACTTGAGGCCGTGCTCGGCGCGGACCCGCTTGAAGGTGTCGATCGACGCCGACGTCTTCTCGAAGAAACGCTCGCGCCCGCGGATCTTGCTGTGGGTCTCACCGACGCCGTCGAAGGACAAGGTGACGCGCCATGGGTTGGCGAGGGCCAGCGACTCGATCTTCCCCTGGTCCGTCCAGAAGCCATGGGTCAGGATCTCGAGGTAGAGCCCCTCCGCCCTGGCGTGCTTGACGAGGTCAATCGTGTAGGGCTTGAGGAGCGCCTCGCCCCCGCTGAACGACACCTGGACCGGCCCGAGCCACTTCCGCAGGTCGGTGAGGACCGTCGCCCACTGCTCTTCGGTCGGACTGTCCTCTTTGCCCCGGTTCTTCCAGATGTCGCAATGCACGCAATGGGCGTTGCACCGCTCCGTGAGGAGGAAGATGATCGAGGGAGGACGACAATAAGACGCGAACTTCCCACCAGCGAACGTGCGCAGCCGGTAGTTGACGCTGTCGAAGAGCCGCTTTCTCAGCCAGTTGGGATCCATGAACCGTTCAGTACCTCTTTTGCGTCCGGGCAGGTGGGACGGCGGTCACAGTGGGATAGGGGTGCGGGTGCCGACTGGCCGCCACGCAGCTTTCCCCCCTGCAACACCAAGGCCGCAATTTCCGGGCGCGGTTAGAAGAACCAAAAGAAGCGTGTGAGCGCGTCATTGTCGAGTCCGGAGCGGCTGGCATGTGGAGCCCGCGCAACGATGGCCGCCTGTCACGACCCGCCGTCGACGCCTTCCCGGAGGGTCCGGAGGGCGGCACGCGCCAGCGCGACGATGCGGTCGACCTGCTCGGTCTGGGTCAGGGCCGTGGTGTCAACCAGGATGGCGTCACGCGCCTGCACGGTCTGGGTGGCATCGGCGGCATCCCGCCTGACGAGCAGTTCGGTCTCGTCGGCGATCTCGTCGTCCGTCGGGCGCCGCCCGAGGCGCTGCACGAGGCGGCGTCGGGCGCGTTCCCAGGGATCGGCCACGAGAAAGACCTTGAGGTCCGCATCGGGGAAAACGGCGGTGCCCATGTCTCGTCCGTCCACCACCACATCGAAGTGCGTGGCCACGTCGCGCACGCGAGCGTTGACCCACGAACGGATCATCGGCATCTGCGCCACCAACGCCACGCAGCCCGTAACGGCAGGCCCGCGGATCTCCTCGGTCACGTCCGCGCCGTCGATGCGCGGGGCGAATGACGTCTGACGTGGCTCGAGCGCGACGCGTTGCGCCTGCTCGAGCACGAAATCCGGGGTCCACTCCGCCGAGGGCACGCCCGTGCGAATCGCGGCGCCCGTGGCGGCGCGATACAGGGCGCCAGAGTCCACGTGCCGAAAGCCGAGCTGCCCCGCCACCCACTGCGCGGTGGAGGACTTTCCCGAGGCCGCCGGCCCGTCGATCGCCACGACGACGTGCCCCCGACGCCAGCCCTTAGCGAGTGACTCGGGCAAGGTCAGGCCAGAAGGAGGGAAACGAGACGTTCACGCACGCCGGATCATCGATGCGGAGGTCGCGCCCCGTCAATGCGCCAAGGATGCCGAAAGCCATTGCAATGCGGTGGTCGCCGTGCGTGACGATCGATGCGTCCTGGACGCGCGACGGCCCTCGGACCACCAGTCCATCCGGGCGCTCCTCCGCATCGACGCCGCACGCGCGGAGGTTCGACACTACCGTGGCGATGCGATCGCTCTCCTTCACGCGCAGTTCCTCGGCTCCCGCCACCGTGGTCTCTCCCTCGGCAAGGGCGGCGAGGACGGCGAGCACGGGGACCTCATCGATGAGCGACGGTACTTCGTCGGGTTCGATGGACGTCCCGCGCAGGCTCGAGCCACGCACGACGAGGTCACCCACGGGTTCTCCCGCGGACTCGCGCGCGCTCTCGACGTGGACCACCGCGCCCATGCGCTCGAGGACGCGCAGGAATCCCGTTCGCCGAGGATTGAGCAGGACGCCCTGCAGCACCAGCGATCCCTCCCCTGCTCCCGCGGCCAGCGCCGCGAAGAACGCCGCCGACGACGGGTCCCCCGGGACCTCCACGTCGACAGGATTGAGTCGTTCGGTGGCCCCCAGCGTCACGGCGCGCCCCTGCACGTGGATCGAGGCACCCGCAGCGCGCAGGAAGCGCTCGGTGTGGTCGCGCGTCTCGAGCGGCTCCGTCACGCGCACGGGGGTGCCGGAACACAGCCCGGCGAGAAGGATCGCGCTCTTCACCTGCGCGCTGGCGACGCCGAGGGTCCAGTCGATCGACCGCAGCGCGCCGCCGGTGATGCGCATCGGGACGCGTCCCTCCGTGCCTAACCATTCAAAGCGAGCGCCCATCGCCTCGAGGGGCTCGCTCACGCGGCGCATCGGGCGCGTGCGGAGGGAGGCGTCGCCGTCGAGCACCGACGACACGCGCTGCGCCGACGCGATCCCCGACATGAGGCGTGCCGTCGTCCCCGAGTTCGCGCAGGGGAGCGCCGCGTCCGCACCGCCGTCCCGCGGACGCATCCCGCAACCGTCGATGACCATCTCGCTGGCGAGCGGCGGGATCGTCCATCCCATGGCCCGCAACGAGTCCGCGGTGGCGATCACGTCCGCCGACTGCAGGAGGCCCCGCACGCGCGACCGCCCCGTCGCCAGGGCCCCGAACATGAGGGACCGATGGGAGATGGACTTGTCGCCGGGGACCTGGAGCACCCCCGCCACGCGGAGCGTCGCGGCGGCCATGCCTAACGCAGCCAGCCCTCGAGGGCCGTGGCGAGGTCGGTCTTGCCGTCGCGGTACTTCACGATGACCGGCGTCTGGATCGCGACACCCTGGTCTGCGCCCCACCCGTTCATGACGCGTCGCGATCCCGGCACCACGACGGCGCCAGCGGGCACCTCGAGGGGCGTGTCGGCCGTGCCCCGGTACACGGTCTCCTTCACCAGGTCGTACACGGGCGTGCCACGCGTGAGGACCACGCCGGCACCAAGCACCGCCTGCCGCCGCACCACCGTGCCCTCGTAGACGCCGCAATTGCCACCGACGACCACCTCATCCTCGATCACGACGGGGGACGCGTTGATCGGCTCGAGCACCCCGCCGATCTGGGCGGCGGCACTCAGGTGCACGCGCGCGCCGATCTGCGCGCAGGAGCCGACGAGGGCATGCGAATCGATCATCGTCCCCGGGCCCACCCACGCGCCGATGTTCACGAACATCGGGGGCATGCACACGACACCCGGCGCGAGGTACGCCCCCATGCGCACGGAGGACCCACCGGGCACGATGCGCACACCGTCGCCTAACGTGAACCGCCGCACCGGCACCGTGTGCTTGTCGAAGAACGGGATGAGCCCCTCCTCGCCCATCCGCACGATGCGACCGACGCGGAACGCGAGCAGGATCCCCTGCTTGACCCACGGCACCGCCTGCCATCGACCGGCGTGGTCCTGCTCGGCCGCGCGCAGGTCCCCGTGCTCCAGCTTGTCGATGAGCTGCGCCACGACGATCTCGGCGTCCGGGGGGAGGGACGCACCCGGCGGATAGGCCGCGAGTTCAGCCACCTGGGCCGCGAGCGAGGCCACCGCATCGCCGCCCATCAGGACAACACTCCGGCCTGGACGAGGGCCTGCCTCACAACGCCATGATGCGCGGGGGCGAGGGGAACCAGCGGCAGTCGCACCACGTCCTGCATCTTCCCGAGCATCGCGAGCGCCGCCTTGAGGGGAATGGGATTCGATTCGACGAAGGCCGCCGTCATCCACGGCGTCAGTTGGCGGTGCAACGTGCGCGCCGCGGCGAAATCGCCGCACGCACACGCCTCGACGAGGCGCGCCATTCCCGCCGGCGTCGCATTGCTCGCCACCGAAATCACCCCTTCCCCGCCGAAAGCCATCACCGGCAGCGTGAGGGAATCGTCGCCCGACAGCACCGTGAAGTCGGAGGGGCGCTCGCGGATGATCTCGGCGATCTGGCCGATGTTCCCGGAGGCTTCCTTCACCGCCACGATGTTGGGGATCGTGGCCAGGCGCAGGGTGGTGCGCGCCTCGATGTTGCTCGCCGTGCGGCCGGGCACGTTGTACACGACAATGGGAAAGTCCACCGCCCCGGCGATCGCCTGGAAGTGCGCCTCGATGCCGCGCTGTGGCGGCTTGTTGTACATCGGCGATACGTGGAGCGCGTGCGTGGCCCCGAGCGCCTTTGCGACTTTCGTGAGGGCGATGGCACGGGCCGTGTCGTTCGCACCGGCTCCCGCCACCACGGGCACGCGACCCGCCACGACCTCCACCGTGATCGCGATGACGCGCTTCTGCTCCTCGAGCGACAGCGTTGCCGCTTCGCCCGTGGACCCGCATGGCACCACGAAGTGCACGCCCTCACGCACCTGCCAGTCGACGAAAGCGCTCAGCGCGGCCTCATCGATCGCGCCATCGGCGGTGAACGGGGTCGCCAGCGCGGTGCCGCATCCGGTGAGGGGACGCGGACTCATGGTCGCCGTCCCATGCCTAACACATCCCGCATCGAGAACACTCCCTGTCGACCGGCCAGCCACTCCGCGGCGCGCAGCGCGCCATCGGCAAACACGCGACGGTCGCGCGCCTCGTGACTCAGGACAATCTGCTCGAAGGGCCCATCGAAGAGCAGGGTGTGCGTGCCCGGCACGCTGCCCACGCGTACGCTGTTCGTGGGGATCGCGCGGCCGAGGGAACGCTCGGCGGCCTCCTTCACGGAGATGGCCGTGCCCGAGGGCGCGTCCTTCTTGGCGCTGTGGTGCGTTTCCACCAGGGCCACCTCATACTGCGGATGCGCCGCGAAAAGCGCACCGGCCTGCTCGGCGAGCGCGGTGAACAGCGCGACGCCGAGGGAGAAGTTCGGGGCGACGAGCAGTGACCCCATGGCGGTCCACACTTCCTCTTCGACCTCGTGGTGCCGCGTGCCCCACCCCGTCGTGCCACACACCACCGGCAGGGCCGCGGCGATGCACGCCTTCACGTTGGCGACTGCCGCCGCCGGCTGGGTGAACTCGATGGCCATGTCCGCGCGATCGCGGAAGGCAGGAATCCCTGCCCCGTCCCGGTTCGCCGCGGCACCGAGGATCCCGACCACCTCGTGCCCGCGGTCGCCGGCCATCGTCTCGATCGCGCGCCCCATGCGCCCGTCACCAATGATGAGCAGCCGCATCAGGACACCGTTGGAAAGAACTCGTCATGCAACTTCACCATGGCCGCCGAGACCTGGTCGCCATCGATGATCATCGTGAGGTTGATCGCGCTCGCGGAGAGCGAGAGCATGTGAATGCGCAGGTCGCCGAGTGCCGCCAGTGCGCGTGACATCGCCATGCCGGACTCCGTGAGCCCCGCGCCCACGATCGCGACGATACCTCGATTGCGCTCGACGGAGATGTCGCCGAGTTGCGAAAGGTCGACGACGAGGGAGTCGAGGTGCGTGGCATCGTCGATCGTCACGCTGACCGAGATTTCCGACGTCGCCACGACGTCAACGGACGTGCGATGGCGGTCGAAGACCTCGAATAGTCCGCGCAGGAACCCGTGCTGCAGGAGCATGCGCGGGCTGCGGACCTTGAGCACCGTCACGCCGCTCTTGCCGGCGAGCGCGCTCACGGGACGGCGCGGGGCGTCAAAGGTGATCTGCGTGCCCGTCCCCTCGGGGTTCCGCGAGTTGAAGATCCATACCGGGATGCCGAGTCGCACCGCGGGGGAAATGGTGTTGGGGTGCAGCACCTTCGCGCCGAACGACGCGAGTTCGCTCGCCTCGTCAAAGCGGATGCGATCGATCAGGCGTGCGCCAGGGACGACGCGAGGATCGGCGGTGAGCATGCCGTCGACGTCGGTCCAGATCTCGATCGCCTCAGCACCCAACGCGGCGCCGAAGAGCGAGGCGCTGTAGTCGGATCCGCCGCGTCCGAGCGTGGTGACGATGCCGTGGTCGGTGGCGCCGACATACCCGCCGACGACCGGCACGCGTCCCTGGGCCACGAGGGGGCGCAGGATGCGCTGGCAGGCCTCGGCGATGCGCTCCGGCTTTGGCTCGGCCCTTTCGAATTGGTCGTTCGTGATCATCACCGATGTCGCGTCCACGTGCTCGGCGTCGACGCCCCGCTCGCGGAACGCGGCGACCACGAGCACCGACGAGAGCATCTCTCCCATGGCCGCCATCGCGTCGCGCGACCGTGGGGTTGCGTGGCCCAGCGTGGAGAGGGCCTCGGCGAGGTGCGCGAGCTCGTCGAACGACGCGGAAAGCTCGGCCTGCACGTCATCGAGCGTCTCGCCGGCGGCGAGGAGCTGCTCGCTCACCTGGAGGTGCCGGTCACGCAACGTTTCCACGCCGCGGATGGCCAGGATGAGCTGCCCCTCGGCGGCCTGCCGGCCGATGGCGATGAGGGCGTTGGTCGCCCCGCCTAACGCGGAGACGACGACGATGGGCTGGCGGGGAATCCGCGCGCGCACGATCGCGGCCGCCCGGTCGATCGCCGCCGCGTCGCCGACCGACGTTCCCCCGAACTTGATGACGATCATGCGCTGAGCAGTTGGCGCACGATGCGCTGGTAGGCCTCCACGGCGTCGCGCAGTTCGGCGACGGAGACGTATTCGTCCGGCGTGTGCGCGACGTGGATCGACCCCGGGCCGAAGAGCAGCGGCGTGCCCCAGCGCCCGAGCAGCGGGATGTCGGAGGTGTACGCGACCGGCGCGGTCTCGAAGCCGTCGATCGTGTGGAAGAACTGGACCGGGATATGCGAGCCATACTCGATCTCGGCGCGCTTCCCCACCCACGCCTCGAGTTTCCCCTTCACCACGTCCACGTCCCCAACGAGGCGGAACATCAACTCGCTCTCGCAGAAACCGGGGATGATGTTGGCCTCCGTGCCACCGCGGATCGTCCCGATGTTGACCGTCGTCTCGCCGAGTCGCTCGTCGCGCGGCCACTCGAGCTCGCGAAGCGTCGGGAGGAGGGCGAGCATCGGCTCGATCGCCGACGTGCCCAGGTGCGGGTACGCCGAATGCGCTTCGCGCCCGCGCGTCTTGAGCATCACCCGCAGCGATCCCTTGCATCCGACGGCGAGCTTGTTCTCCGTGGGCTCTCCGTTGACCAGAAAGCGGCTCGTCGCCGGGAGTCGATTGGCGAGCCGGGCGCCGTCGGAGCCCTTCTCCTCGCCGACCACCAGGAGGAGGTCGACCCGGTCCTCGCCCTGCTGCGCCAGCGCGTCGGCCGCGCACATCATCGCCGCGGCAATGCCCTTGGCATCACAGGACCCGCGGCCCATGAGCTTGTCGCCGACCAGCTTCGGCCCGACATAGGGCGGCACGGTGTCGAGGTGAGTGGAGAGCGTAACCCCACCCCCCGCCCGCGACGCCCAGACGTTCCCGCGGCCCGGTGTCACTTCCTGGACCGTCACGTTCCATCCACGCCCAACAAGCCATCGCGATACGAAATCCACCGCCTTGCCCTCGCCACCGGTGGGTGACTCAATGGCGAGCAGCTCTGCGGCAAGGGCGACGACGTCAGACATTGTGGTCGGGTACTCGGGTAGTCGGGTAGTCGGGTGGTCGGATGGAGGGCTGAGCGGCCCGGCGACGAGAACGCTGGGCGCATGCACGGCGCCCTCACACCCCGCCTACCCGACCACTCGGCCACCCGACCCAAATGCGAAGGGCGGGAATCGAACCCGCACCCGG
>JACMLI010000755.1 GCA_014379705.1 Gemmatimonadaceae bacterium | reverse complement strand
CGGGTATCGCCGGAGTTCATCGATGGGCACAAACTCGGACGTGCCGAGCGACCTCGGGCGCGCGCGTGGAACAGCGGCGCTGTCGAGAGACGCGGATGCTGCGGAGCAGGCGGTAAGCGCTGCGCACGCGAGTACGTAGATGCGACGAATCATTGGACCCTCCCTGGCCCCTGTGCCGACCGTATCGGACGTTCCGTCATGGGTGAGCACCCGGCTTTCGATCGCTAGAGGGTAAACGCCCCTCATCGAATGCCGGGCGGTGGGGCGCCTGACATGTCCGTAGGCCCGAATGTGCGTACGACGACGGTCGCTGTTAACTCGGGCAACTCCGAGGACGCTCACGTCGCGCGCCGTGCCGCGGGGAACGGCGCCCTCCCGGAGCCAATTGTGTGACGAGTGTGTGGCCGTGCCGCGCGCCAGGACTCACGCCAGCCTCCGCCCTATGTTCACGGCAACCCTCACCAGGAGCCTCCCACGCGCAGACGACACTTTGTGGAGACGGTCGCCGCCTGTGCAGCCACGGGCGGCGCGCACCTGCGAGGCCACGTGACACTCCCGCCCTCACCGGACTGGCGCAGCGCCTTCCCGTCGCTCGGCCAGCGCGTGAACGGCCACCCGTTGGTGTACCTCGATACGGCTGCGACGGCGTTGCGGCCTACGCCGGTCATCGATGCCCTCGTGCGCTTCTACCGCGGAGACAACGCCAACCCTTCCGCGGGACTGCACACCCTCGCGCGACGCGCGCACGCCGAGATGGAAGGAGCGCGAGCCATCGTGGCTCGTTTCATCGGCGCCCGCGATCCACTCGAGGTGTCGTTCACGCGCGGGACCACCGAAGGCCTCAACCTCGTGGCCACGGCATGGGGCGACGCGAACGTCCGCGAGGGCGACGAGATCGTCATCGGCATGGCGGAGCACGCGTCCAACATGCTGCCGTGGCGCTACCTTGCCCGGCGCACGGGCGCCCGCGTGGTGACGTTCGGCGTCGCCGACGACGGGCTGCCGCTCCTCGATGATCTCACCCGGAAGGTCACGGCACGCACGCGCGTCGTCGCGTTCAGCCATGTCAGCAACGTGTTGGGCATGATCAACCCAGCCCGCGAGATGTGCGCAATTGCACGCGGTCCCGGCCGTATCGTGGTGATCGACGGAGCGCAGTCCGTCCCGCACCTTGCGGACGACGTGGGCGACCTCGGCTGCGACTTCCTGGCGTTCTCCAGCCACAAGATGCTCGGCCCCATGGGCGTCGGTGCCTTGTGGGGGCGTCGCGAGTTGCTGGAGTCGATGGCGCCGTACCAGGCCGGCTCGAACATGGCGCACGACGTGGACCTCACCACCGAAGTCCTCTCCGAGGGAGGGCTCAAGTACTCGGCAGGCACTCCCAACGCCGCGGGGGCCATCGGCCTCGCCGCGGCGATCGTGTTCCTCGAGGCGATCGGCCGCCCCGCGATCGCCACGCACGAGCAGGCCGTCACCCGGCACATGCTGCAGCGCCTTGGCGGACTGCCAGGCGTGCGACTGCTCGGCGCACCCGATGCGAGCCGTCGCATCCCGGTGTTTGCTTTTGTCGCGGAAGGCCGCACACCAACGGACCTGGTCCGGGCGCTCGACGCCGAGGGAATCGCGATCCGCGCAGGCGATCTCGCGTCCCTGCCCTTGCTGCAACGATACGGGGTACGCGCCGCCGCGCGCGCCTCATGTTACCTGTACACGACCACCGACGACGTGGACCGGTTCGCCGACGCGCTCACACGCGCCATGCGCGCCTGACCCACCCGGCACACCGAGGACCAGGTCCATGCGCTGGATCACGAGAGCACGGCCGAAAATCGATCGCGTCGCGTGTCCCTGGTTGATTGCGCGATTCATCGACGACGAGCCGCAGTTCCTGTTCGCTCCCCCTGAGGACGTGCTTCGACAGGCCACCGAACTCGATGCCGTGCCATACGATGTGGATGACGTGGCGCTGAGTCATCGCGGTGACCGCTGCAGCTTTGACGCCTTCCTCGACGACTATCACCTCGCCGAGCCCGCCCTGCGCGACCTCGCCACGATCGTGCGTGGCGCAGACACCGATCGCCTCGACCTGTCGCCGCAGTCCGCCGGCTTGCTCGCGGTGTCGCTCGGCCTTTCGCGCTTGTGCATGGACGACGACCACCGGATGCTGGCGCATGGGTTCGTCGTGTACGACGCGCTGTACGAATGGCTGCGCTACGGTCGCAGCGAGAGTCACGGGTGGAACCCGGGCCGCGTGGGTGGAACCGGGGAACCCGCGTGGGACACGCTGCGATCGGGGTCGCTCGAGATTCACGTCGGCGCGAGGCGCGTGGTGGTCGACGGGCGGGTGCTCGACTTGCGAGGCAAGGAGTTCGCGCTCCTGGTCGCGCTGGTCGCACGCGCGGGTCGCGTGCTCTCGCGCGACTTCCTGTTGCAACACGTGTGGGCTTATCAGGCGGACGTGAACTCGCGCACGGTGGACTGGCACGTGGCCGCGCTCCGCCGGAGCCTGGGTCCCGTCGGAGCCGAGATCGTGACGGTGCGCGGTGCGGGCTATCGCTGGGGAGACGAATTGCCGGCGTGACGACGAGTTGCAGGTGCTTACCAGGGGTAGTCGAGAATGCGGCGGACGAGGCCGCGGGCATCGAACTCCAGCACGCGGACCGCCCGGCGCGAGGGCGGTATCACGCGCGAAGGATCTCGAGGATCCGGTCGCGCCGTTGCCTCAACGACCACAACTCCTGGGCCGATGACGAGACGGGGAGTCTCGATCTGCGCGACCCGCACGGAGCCCAGGTACTTCAGCATCCCGGCCCGGAGTGCGGCCTTCCCCCGCACGACGGCACCGACACTCGGGTGCTCGTAGACAACGGAATCGGTGTAGAGCGCGAGTAGTGAATCGATCGTCGCAGGTGCCGCCGACGGGAGCTGGCGTCGCACATCCAGCTCCAGGACGCGGAGTGCCACGTTTCGAATGTGGCTGTCCGACGCAGTTTGCGCCTGCGCATGCAGCGGCACGATCACCGCCAGCACAAGGATCAGCGTTCGTCGGAAGGTGCGGTGGATGTTCATATCGAGAAGGGATCGAGGATGAGGCCGGAGCGACGGGCATAGTCGTAGCCCCGGCCGCTTTGCATGACGCCCCGGACGGTGCTGACGCGTCCTGGCGGACCACCCTGACGTGTGACGCGGTGATGGACGGTACGGCCCGAACAGGACGGGCTGGGTGGCCACCACCGACGTTTCGCAATATCGTGGCAGCGAAGACGGGCCGGGCAGCTTTGGCTGGCTGAACCCGATACGAGTGGACCTTGGCGGAGGTGGGGATGGACAGCACGTGCATGGCCTTCATGGCCGGAGGCTGCCGCGTTAGGCACGACGGGGGGCAGGTGCTCATCGCCCTCACCCGCTTCGATGGCGCCGGGGGGCGCGCTCGACTTCGTCCCCTTCGGCCTCACCACGCCGGAAATGGCCGCCGTGATGGGCGCGCTCGGCGCGCGCGACGCCGTGATGCTCGACGGTGGCATCTCGAGCCAGCTCCTCATTCGCGATCCCGCCGGCGTCCGACGGTGGACGGGACTGCGCGAGGTGCCGCTGGCTCTCGTCGTTCGGGCCCGCCCGTACAGGTAGAGCGATTGATTCAGCGAAACTCAGGCTACGGAACCTCAGTGAGGCACATCAGTCGCGACACGGCTTCCCTCCGCGACAGTTCAACGACCGCTTCGAGGTACGCCTCCTGGCGTTGCACCTCCGCGGCACCGGACCTGCCGCATCAATGGCGAGTCGAACTCACGATACAGGGCTTCGTAGCCATCCATCCTATCGCGCGCCGCTCGCAGCAGCCAGATCGCCGCAACGCGATGACAGACTCCCATCCTTGCCCCCTGACCCGAGGGGCCGGATACTGGAGGGGTTCTGCAGCCCGCCGTTGCCCTCTCTCGAGGTGCCCACGCATGTCCGCGACTCGCCTCTGTCTCCTTGCGACACTCCTCGCCCTCCCGCTCGACGCGAAGGCACAAGGAGGGATCGACCTGAAGCCCGGGGACTCCGTGACCGTTGCCACCGGACAGGGGTGGGTGCTGGCGATCGTGAAGGCGCGGGATGCGCACGTCTTCACGGTGAAGGTCGTCAACGGGCCCGAGGTTACCAAGCGCTACCCGACCGAGCTGCGTCGACGCGGAAAGCCCAACGCGTATGATCGCGCCAACGGGATCTACGAGGTGGATGACCGGGTGAAGGTGCACTACGAGGGCCAGTGGATCGACAGCCGCATCCTCCAGGGCCTGGGCATGGAGTACCAGGTGGCGCTTCCCGGCAACCTGATGGCGTGGGCGAAGACCGACCAGATCCGCTTCGTGAGCGAGGCGCCCCCGAAGGACGTGGCAAAGGCCGGCCAGCCGCCGCGCCCTGGACTCGTCAGCTGTGCCGGGAAGATCGAGGGGCGGTACGCCGGGGATGGGACGATGCCCATGCAGATGACGTTCCGCGCCGGCAAGGTCACCTTGGCGCTCATGGGCGACACACAAGCCGGGGAGTGCTGGCTGGGCGACGGGAAGCTCTACCTCACGCTGATCGGCGAGGAAGGCACGATGGAGCTCGACATCAACGACGACGGCTCCCTGCAGGGGCCCTTTGGTGAGCTCAAGAAGAAGGGCAAGTAGCGCTGCTGGTCCTCAGGGCGTCGTACGCCCTGCAGGCGCATACCGCACGTAGACGACATCGACCCACTGGCCCTGCGTCGTCTTCGCCCGGTAGTGCGGCAGGATCCTGACCTCCGCCACGGGACCGGATTGCGAGAGGCCCACCATGAACCGTTCGAGCACCGGCAGCTCCGGGAACTCGACGCTCAGGTGCCAGCCACTGTCGCGCGGGCTCACGGCCTTGAGCAGCATGCCCGGCGGGAGCGCCGCGAGGGCGCGCTGGCGGGCGTCACCCTGACCGGCAACCAGCGGTCCGTGCTCGAGGAGTTGCTCCTCTCTGAGCAGTGCCTCGTTCCTCGACCGGTCCCCTTCGTTGCTCACGCTCGTTGCCGCCTGCACGGGCTTTCGCGCGCGCGCGGGATCCCAGCGATCGACAGCGCTCCACGACGATCGCGTGCGAAAGGTCCATGGGAGCGGGATTCCCTTGCAGCCGTCTCCGCACCAGATGGTGAACTCGTCGTAGTCAGTGCCATCCAGTCGGCCGACCAGGGCCCCATGAGCCCCGGGCGCGATACGTAATGCGCGACGCCGGACCACGAAGCCCGGGGCGTCGACCGCGTCGTCCCACTGATCGGGAATGTGGCGGTGATTGGCGTGAAGCCAACCGTCGTCGCAATGGTAATCGCCGCTGTATGGAGTCCCCTTCGTCAGGCGCGCCGAGTCACGCACGCCCTGGACGTCGACCACTGTGAGGTGCAGCGCGGAGTCGGCGTCGCCGGCGAGTTCAAATGCGGCGGGCTCGTGATCCGGACCCTGCGTGACGTGCGCGCTGGCGAGTGCCCATGCGACCGGCGACGACTCCTCGAAGTACCGCCCCGCGACGGCGGGGCAGCGCTCACTCTCACCGAGGGCAAGGGGGCCCCATTCCCGGGGCATGCCGTTGGACTCCCCGCCACAGGCGATGGCAGAGATGGTGAGGAGGGCTGCGGCGCAGGATCGGGTCATGCTGTGACGTAGACGATCGGGAGCGTCCGGGAGGCACTCCACCCTGCCATGCTTCGCGCCCCCCAGACTGAGACACGCCCCTATCTTGCACGAAGCCGCCCAACGAGACACGACATGCCCGACGCCAACCGTACCACCGCCATTGTCCGCAACGCCACGAGTGCCGACCTGCCCCGACTCGGCCGGCTCGGCGCGCAGCTGGTCGAAGCGCATCACGACTTCGACAAGCTCCGCTTCCTCCCGACACGGAACCGGACGCCCGCGGACTACGCGGCCTTCATGGTTGGGCAACTCGAGGATCCGAATGTCATCCTCTTTGTTGCCGACGACCACGGCGACGTGATCGGCTATTCCTACGCCGCCGTCGAAGGCTACGACTACATGTCGTTGCGCGGACCTGCTGGTGTGCTCCACGACATCGTCGTCGATCGGCAGTACCGCCGCCGTGGTGTGGGCCGCCTGCTCCTGGCGGAGACCCTCACGGCACTGGCCAAGCGCGGGGCCCCACGCGTGGTGCTGGAGACCGCCGAGCGCAACGACATGGCGCAACAGCTGTTCGCCAGCATGGGATTTCGTCGCACGATGGTCGAGATGACGCGTGAACTCAACGACGAGATGCGGTAAGGATCACGGGGCAGGCCCCGCCGGTCAGGTGCGGCGCCTGGCCCGGCAACCAGGGCGTGCACGGCCGTGTGTCACTTCCTATCCAGCACGTCCCGCACCTTCTGGGCAAGGGCCGTCGGGGAGAACGGCTTCTGCAGGAAGGCCACTTCGGCCTGGAGGATGCCGTGCCGAACGACGGCGTCGTCCGTGTAGCCCGACAGGAACAGGGCCTTCAAACCGGGGCGCGTCCCTTCCAGCCGTTCTGCGAGCTGGCGACCGCCAAGGAAAGGCATCACCACGTCGGTCACCATCAGGTGAATCGCCTCGGCGTGGCCTTCCGCAACCGTGATCGCCTCCTTTCCGTTGCTCGCTTCCAGCACCGTGTAGCCGCAGGAGTGCAGGACGTGTCGGGACAAGGCGCGCACAGCATCATCGTCTTCGACCAGCAGGATCGTCTCGGTTCCCCTGGCCATTTTCTGGGAACCGGGGGCTGCCGGTGCCACCGAGCTGGCCAACACGCCGGCAACCGGAAAGTAGAGCTTGAAGGCGGTTCCCTTGTCCACCTCGCTGTAGACTTCGATCATCCCACCGCTCTGCCTGACGACGCCGTGGACGACCGCCATCCCCAGTCCCGTTCCCTTGCCCTCGCCTTTCGTGGTGAAGAACGGCTCGAAGATGCGGGCCTTCGTTGCGTCGTCCATGCCCGTTCCGGTATCCGTCACGACAATCATCGAGTAGTGGCCGGGCTTCGTCTCGAGATGCGTTTGATGATACTCTTCATCGATGGTCACGTGGCGGGTTTCGATGGTGAGCCGCCCCCCCTGTGGCATCGCGTCCCTGGCGTTCACTGCAAGATTCATCAGGATCTGCTGGATCTGGCCGGGATCGACCTTGACCGGCCTCGCGGCAGGATCAAGCACCGTCGACAGGACAATGTCCTCGCCGATCACGCGGCGAAGCATCGTGGTCGTGTCGGTCACGATGGCGCCGAGGTCCAGCACCCTCGGCAAGAGTATCTGCTTGCGGCTGAACGCCAGGAGCTGCCGCGTGAGGTTCCCGGCCCTCTCCCCGGCCTTGTGGATCTCGATCAAAAGCTCCCGCATGGGGTCGCCGTCGGGAAGCTCCTCCATGAGCAGTTCGCTGTAGGCGTTGATGATGGTCAGCAAGTTGTTGAAGTCATGGGCCACACCCCCGGCCAGCGTGCCAACTGCCTCCATCTTCTGGGCTTGCCTGAACTGCTCTTCCAGGAGTTTTACCCGGGTGATGTCGTGAGCGATCTTGGACGCGCCAATGACCTCACCCTTTCGAATCAGGACGGGAGAAATACTGACAGAGACGTCAATCGACTTCCCGTCCTTCCGCAATCGTTTCGTATCGTGGGCGGGAATCTGCTGCCCCTTCTTCACCGTTCGCATGATGTGCTGGTACTCATCGTAGTGCTCGGGCGTGAAGAGTACGGAGACGGACTGTCCGAGCATTTCCTCGGTGGAGTAGCCGTACAGCCGCTCGGCCCCGTGGTTCCACGTCACGATGATGCCGTCCAGCGTGATGCTCACGATCGCGTCGTCGGAGCACTCGATGATGGCCGCCAGCCTCGCCTGGTCATCCTGGGCTGTCTTCTGCTCGGTGATATCGACATGCGAGAGCAGGGCCTTGGCCGGCGTTCCTGCAAGGGGAGACACGGTCAGCAGAAACCATCGCGGTTGTGTGGGCGATGGGCATGGATATTCCAGGGTGAACTGCGGCAGCGAGCCGTCCAGCACGGACCTGATACCGAGGTACGCGGCTTCTCCTTCTTCCGCGAAGGGACCGGTGGCCCGTCTCGCCACATCCAGGTAGTTCGCGCCAACGCCGGTGAGAGCCACCCCTGGATTGCCGTTGGAGGCCGCGAATTCGGTCCACGCCTTGTTGACGAGTACGATGCGCCCGTCCTCGTCCACCACGGCGTTGTGGGACGTCATCGTGTCGAGGATCGATTGGCTGAACTCGTGATGCATGCCGTACCCGCCTCCCCCGCCGAACTGGTCAACCGTGAGCGTCGGCACGACCTCCTGGCCGTGTTGGCGCCATCGGCACGCGCGAGTTGCGCAGCACGACATGCGTTGGAAAGTATGGCCGACTCACCGGTCGCGCCACCATGACTCCCGGCACCGGCCCCGGCAAGGCGCTATTAGTCTCCGCCGTCATTGGCGCGCGCCCTCTTTAGGGATTTCGCGGCAGGAACGCCTGGCCCGCGGCACCACAACGGTTGGACAGCAGGCCCGGCTGGCGGGACGGTCGAGCCCGTTGGCGGGCGAAGGCAACGAGCGTATCACGCTCGCTTCAGGCGTCCCGTGGCCCGGGCAGGCCCAGAAGCGACACGGCATGCTTGCTGATGTGCTCCATGCGCCGCTCCTGTTCGCGAGCCCACTTGGGAAGCGATAGCGCGCTGCCGGTGACCAGGCTACCACCAATCAACGAGAAGAATGCCGGAACCGCAAACCTGAAGCCCGGGTCGTCCTTGCCGAGGAGAACCACGAAGATCATGAGGGCGAACGCGAGGAAAAATCCACCGAGAACAATCCCGCCCACCGCGCCGCTCGAATCCGCCAGTCGCAACCGGTAGCCTGTCTCAGTGGGCTCGATAAACGCGTGCAGCGCTCCGTGCGACCACTCTCGAAGCCCACCATGCGAGGTCGCTTCTCCCTTCCCGCCAAACGTCGTGCGCAACTCGGCGATGAGCAGCTCCCATTCCCGGTCCGATGGGCTACGAGGAAGAGCCACGACTCTCCCGAGGGATGTCGGCAATCCGAGCGTAGTGCCACGAGGGACGGGCTCTCCACGCCCCTCAAATGCCGCGACGGCCTGCGTGATACGGTCCGGGGGCAGCCCGACCCCGCGCCCCACCTCCTGCAGGTCGACCAGCGTCAACCCATCGACCGCGGGGAGAGACTGTGCAAGACCGTCTTCCTGGCCGATGGCCAGATCGAGGATCTGCTTGATTTCATGGTCCTGGTACCTGCGCTCTTTGCTCATGGCGCCGTCGAGGTGGCATGCTCGCGCTCAGGCGTCGCGAAGTCGAAGAATACACGGAACAGGTTGCCGTCGGGATCCGCGGCGGTGAACTCGTGAAGACCCCAGGGCTTCGATTCAGGAGCGGACAACAGGATCGCCTCGGTCTCACACCATGCCTGATGTAGATCATCGACCTGAGCTTTGCTGTTCAGGTTGAGCCACGTCAAGACGGGGCTGACGTTGCCGCGGTCCTGGCGGAACGGTGGGCCGGCGAGGAAGAGCCGGCAGTTGTCCCGCGAGACGCCAGCCAGGGCAATGTCTTCAGCAACCCAATCCAGGTTGAACTG
>JACMLI010000754.1 GCA_014379705.1 Gemmatimonadaceae bacterium | reverse complement strand
GGCCCAGGTGGCGGGCGGTGTGTGTGCGGGGGGCGTCCTGGTCGCGCTGTTGACCTTCAGCATCCTCGGGGCGCTTTCGCTGCAGGAGCTCTCGCTGCTCGTGCTCTACTCGTTCGCCATGCTGCTGGTGTGCCTGCTCGCCTGTGTCCTGCCGACACGTCGCGCCCTGCGCGTGCAGCCTACCGTCGCGCTGCGCGAAGAGGCGTAGCGACGAGGCACACCATCTGCCTGCCCCCGGGCGTGGCCGGGGACAGGCAGGTGACGATCACCGGCTTGCTGTGGTTCGTTTGGTCGGCAGCAGGCGCTCGGCGAGTGCATCGAGCCTCTCCGCCCACATGGCCTTCATGCGATCCACGGCAGCACGGTCCGGCAGCTTCACGTGCTGCACGGCGACGCTGGACTTCGCGGGACCCTTTACCGTGAAATAGCACTGCACGGACGATCCATCGGGCCAGGTGATGCGAAGCGACTTGTTGGCCGTCGCGGTGCGCACGGTGAGTTTGACCCCCGGCAACCACGTCGCGCGCCGCCGCGGATCGTGGAAGGCACAAAACACCTCTGCGACGGGAGCGGCGAACGTGCGACTCTTCGCCGCCTCCCACGTCCCGGCGCGCCGTTGGCCCCTGGCGCGCAAGTCCTTGATGCGCTCGTAGCCAACGGTGACGGCCTGCGTCCACCACGGCGGCACGCCGTGCGCCTCGCTCACGTGCCGCGCGATCTCCGTGTGCGTCCACTCGTGCGCCTTCGCGCGATCGAGCACGTCCAGCCATTCCGCCCACCCCTTGCCGGTCTTCTCCATGATGACCGCGTCGCGCATGCCTGCTTTCGCGCTGTAGTCGAATGGCGGCTCGGTCGCGCGGGTGGTCGCGCGGGGCCGGCGGAGGAGGGTGGCGCGGGCGGCGGTGTACGACTCACCCGTCTTCTGCAAGCGCGTGCGCACGACGCGCTTGAAATCCTTGTCGGTCGACATCGTTCGAGTTCCCCGGCGTATGGCTGCGCTACACCTCCCCAGCAAGTGTGACGCGGCGACGCGAGGGTTGCGATGCCAATCCGGGAGTCTGCCCCCCTTTGCCTCACGAGGACCCCAGCTGGGGAGGGGTCGAAGAGGTTGGGCGTGGATCGTCGCCCGTTGGGGAAACCTCTTCGGGGCGAGCGCTGATGGCAAGGGACGGGCAGACGGGCGCTTGGCATGTCGGACGGACGGACGGCGGAGACCACGCACGGCCCGTCCGCCGTCAACCCGTCTACCCGTCGGCCTTCTTCGCCCTCCACGCTGCAATCACCGCCGCTTCCTTGGCCGCCGGGATTCCCGCGACCGCGCCGTTCTCCATCGCCTTGAGCTCAGCCTCGGGACGCTTCTTGTGCCACTCCAGCGTGTCGCGCGCCGTTTCTGCCAGCGGGCGGTACGTGAGGCCGGCCGCGATGGCCTTGTCGACGTTGCGCCGCAGGAAGCCGGCCGTGGACCCTGAGGGCGGGAGCCAGATGGGCATGTGGCGCCAGCCGCGCACTTCCTGCGAGGCCAGGAAGTCTGTCGGCACCCACACGAACGACGCGCCCGCCGTCGTCACGGCCTTGATGCCGTAGAGAACCTCGGCCATCGTGGTCGGCTTGGCCGGGCCTGTCGCGTTGAACGTGCCGAAGGTCTTGTTCTCGGCGACGCGTACCGTGAATTCGGCCAGGTCGCGCGAGTCGATGATCTGCGCTGGATCGTCCGGAGTCCCCGGCGCGAGGACCTCGCCACCGCGATCGATGCGGGCCGGCCAATAGGTGAAGCGATCGGACCGGTCGAGCGGCCCGACGATGAGTCCGGGACGGATGACGGTGTGGTTGCTCCCGTACTGCCGCGCCACTTCCTGCTCGGAGAACGTCTTGAGGGCACCGTAATACTGTCCCGCGTGTTCGCGTACGGTGGTGAACGGGTCGACTCCCTGCGGCATCGGGGTTGTCGCCGCGGACTCGTCGGCGTTAGGCGTGGCGTTGTCCGGGTACGTCGAGATCGTCGAGATGAAGATGTAGTGCCCCACGTTCCCCTTCATGTACTGCGCCACGTTCCGCACCCAGAAGGGCAGCGTCGTCGGGTTGTCGATGACGACGTCGAACTTCTTCCCCTTGAGCGCGCTCGCGTCACCGCCGAGGTCCCCGATGATCTGGTCGACCTTGCCCTTGAAGAAGTCGGGGCGCGTCCGGTTGCGGTTGAAGAGCGTGACCTTGTGACCGCGCGCGATGGCATAGTCCACCTGCTCGGGGCCGGTGAACCCGGTGCCGCCAAGGATCAGGATGTTGAGCGGTGCGCTCGCCTTGCCGGGGTCCCTGCCTGACGAGGGGTTCACCAGGGTGGGCTCGGCGGCCATCAGGGGATGGCTGTGAGCGCCGAGGGCAAGGGCGCCGCCGGTGGCAGCGGAGATCTTGAGGAACGAGCGGCGGTCAGTCGACATGGGGTCCAGCGTGTGGGGTAGGCCGACAAGATGAGAGCCGTCGCAGGCTCCCGACAGGGCAGCGGGCTTGACCGCCCTCAGGGGCCGCGAGCCGACGGTCTTGTGTGACGATCTGAAGCCGGCGCGACCACGCCGAAGCTCATCCGCCCCGTCCGTCGCTCCTGTGAACGCGGTCGTCGCTCGCTCCTGCGAGGCCGTCGTCGCACCTGCGGAGGCAGAAGCCCGGTGTCACTGATCGCCCGGCAACGACACTGGGCCCCGGATCGGCGCTCGCATGCGCTCGCTGGTCCGGGGTGACGAGCCTCTTCGTTGGTCCGGGGTGACGAGCCTCTTCGCTGGTCCGGGGTGACGCATCGTCGCCGGTCCGGGTGACGGGCGTATTCGCCCGTCCTACTCCGTGCGCAACGTCGTGGCGGGATCAATGCGGGCCGCGCGCCAGGCTGGCACGGTGGCGGCGATCGCCGCGACTGCGACGAGCAGGGCGAGGACGGCGCCGTACGTGAGTGGATCGAGGGGCGTGACGCCGAAGAG
>JACMLI010000753.1 GCA_014379705.1 Gemmatimonadaceae bacterium | reverse complement strand
GCATCGTCTGCCGGCGCTGCTCGATCGCCTGGATCATCCAGTTCGCCGAGTTGAGCTTCTGCGAGATGAACTCCTTGTTCTCGCCGTCGAACTTCTTCTTGTCGCGGGCGATCTCCTGGTAGACGCGCGACAGCTTGAGGCGCGGCAGGTTCGCGTCGTTCACGAAGACGTGGTACGCGCCAGCGATCTTCTCGACGACGAGGTCGGGCACGATGTAGCCGTCGCTGTCGGCGGAGTAGCGCAGGCCGGGCTTGGGATCGAGCTTCGCGATCTCATCGGCCGCCCGCTGGACGTCGGCGGGGCTGATGCCGTAGCGCTTGGAGATCTCGCTCCAGCGGTGGGCGATCAGCTCGTCAAAGGCGTCGCGCACCAGGCGGAACTGCAGGGAGTCCTCGGCCTTCGCGTCAACGAGCTGCAGCAGGAGGCACTCGCGCAGGTCACGCGCACCGACCCCCGAGGGGTCGAGGCGCTGGACGATCTGCAGCATGGCCTCGGTCTCTTCGGCCGTGTAGAACGGGAGTTCGCCCTCGAAGCCTTCCTTCTCCGCGGCCCGCGCGACGACGTCGTTGATGCTGCTGCGGATCTCCTCGAGCGCGCAGGTGAGGTAGCCGTCCTCGTTGATGTTCCCCACGAACTCGTCGGCGAGGAGGAGCTGACGAGGATTCAGCTCGAGGAGCGAGACCTGATCCTGGAGGTGATCGTTGAGGTCACGCTTCTCGACGGTGACGGGTTCGTAGTACTCGCGCTCCTCGTGCTCTTCGCGCGGCCCATCGTTGTTGAAGCCGTCGAGGAGGATCTCTTCCCAGTCCACCGTCTCGTTCTTCTGCGACTCCATCTCGGGACTGATCTGCTCGGGCTCCGAGAGGTCGACCGGACCGTCCTCGGTCTCCTCGGTCGCGTCGACTTCCTCGCCTTCCTCCGCTTCCTCATCGTCCGCCTCGACCATGTCGAGGAACGGGTTGACGAGCAGCTCCTGCTTGAGGTGCTGCTGCAGGTCGAGGAGCGGCATGTAGAGCAGGTCCATCGCCTGGTACAGGCGTGGATTGATCTTGAGCTCCTGCCGGAGTGAGGTACTCTGGCTGAGCCCTGCCCTCATCGCGTGGCGTCCTCCGACGCGAAGCGGTCACGCAGGCGCGCCGTCAACGTGGGGCCGAGGTAGATCCGCGAGACCTCGTCATCGAAGACGAGTTCCCGTACGGTCCCGGACACCTTGACCTGTCCATCGAACATGATGTAGGCGCGGTCCACGATATCGAGCGTCTGTTCCACGTTATGGTCGCTGATGAGCACCCCGATTCCCCGGTGCCGGAGGCCTGCCACGATGCTCTGAATGTCGTGCACCGCGATCGGATCCACCCCGGCGAACGGTTCGTCGAGCATCATGAACTTCGGCTGCGACACCAACGCTCGCGTGATCTCCAGGCGGCGACGTTCACCCCCCGACAACGCGTACGCCTTGCTGTGACGCAGGTGCTTGATCCGGAGTTCATCCAGCAGTCCCTCCAACCGTGCTCGACGCTCTTCCCTGGTAAGAGGCAACGTTTCGAGGATCGCCAAAAGGTTGTCCTCGACCGTCAGTTTGCGAAAGATCGACGGCTCCTGCGAAAGATAGCCGATCCCCAGCCGGGCGCGCCGATACATCGGCATGCGCGTGATGTCGGCGCCGTCCAGCTGGATGGTCCCCTCGAGCGGGGGGACCAGCCCCACGATCATGTAGAACGTGGTGGTCTTGCCAGCCCCGTTAGGGCCGAGAAGCCCGACGATCTCCCCCTGCTGCAGCCGGAATGCGACGTCGTTTACCACGCGTCGCCGGCGATAGACCTTCACCAACCCGCGGGCCTCGATGATGGAGCCGGAGGGCGGCGGCAGGGCCACGTTGCTCCGCGGAGTGGCCGTCGCGATGCCAGCGTGCTCTCCCGTCCGCCGTAGGGTCTCCGCAACGTCGCCGCGCTGGGGCGCGATCCCGGCCCAGACCGACGGGGAGAGGCGGATGGGCTCCCCCATGTTTCCGGGGGCTCCTGGGGCGGGATACTGGGCCAGCGAGAGCCCTACGAGGCGCGGCAGGACAGACTTGGAGAGGAAAGCACTGACTTCGTCCAGGCTCAGCCTCGCGGATTCCTGGTCGGCGTCGCCGCCGCGCGCCCGGACAGAGGCGAGATAGTCCTCCCGAAATCGCAGGGCGACGTCATGAAGCGACGCGAAACCGTCGGGGTCGGCAGCCATGATCATGGCGTGGAGCCCGAAGGCCAGCGATCGGTCCCCTCCGACGAGCTGCTCGATGCGGCTTCGGATCTCCTCCGGAATGTGGGGGTCGTTCATTCGGGGGTGCGGGGGGTGGGGGGGCGCCGCGGCGGCGCCTGTGTCGCAGGTACGACTCGTCGCGGCGCGGGCTTCTTTGGCGCCTTGGGGTCGGGAGGCAGCGTATCGAGCGGTGCCGCCTCGAGGAAGACGCCGGACACCGAGTCCGTCACGGTCACCGTGTTCACGGCCTGCTCCTTGAAGTCCACCGTGATGCGGCTCCCGCGGACGTAGTTGACGCCGGGACGCGTCTTGTCGCCGGAGTTCGAGGGGATCTGGTAGAACGAACTCGCATTCCTGTCGGCAATGAGGTCGACGATGCGCGGCTGCGTCGTATCCTTCGCCACGGAATCGAAGCGGGCGTGGATCGATTCGCCACGCATCCAGTCACGTTCCCCGGACGTGATCTTCGTGGTGTCGGGATCGTTCTCCGCGTAGGCCTGCCGCTCGGCGTGGAGCTCGCGAATGCGCTGGTTCGGCATGCGGACGTCGAGGGATTCGGCGGTAATGCGTCGTTCGAGCGTGAGCGCCTCGGCGCGCCCGGGCCCGTGGGCAAAAGCGCGCTGCAGTTTGTTCTCCTCGACGCGCAGGTCGAGGGTCTGCGCGGTCAGGGTGAGGTCCTTGTTCACCGCCTTCGCGGAATCGATGGCGAGCACGCGGTCCACCTTGCGTGTGCGCCCGAAGATGTCGATGAGCTTTCCCGAGAGCGTGAAGGGCTGGCTGCCCTTGCTCTCGACCACGGGCTGCTTGATGAGCCGCGAGAACTGCCTGACGTTGTCGAGGATGGCGGAGTCGCTGCGCGCCTTGAGGTCGGTGCGGTCGAGTTCGACCCGGCCGTAGGCGACGAAGAGCGTCTCCCCCTCGCCGACGATGTTGTCGGCGATGAGCTGCACGGGATCGCGCTGGCGGATGCCCAGCGAGTCGGTCTCGTACATGCGTAGCGTGGGACGCGCGGTGGCGTGGATGCGACTCGCGGGCCGGACACCACGCACCGCGCGCCAATATTCGGCGCGCTGCCCGGTCATCGACGACGAGTCCTTCATCGTCACGACCACGTTGCCTTCGGCGAGCAGGCGCTCGTCACCCTGGAAGTAGGTCACGCGGTCGGCGTCGAGGGACACGCGGTCCTCTCGATACTTCACCCGACCGATCAGGTAGTGCAGCCGGTTCTGTTCGTAGCTCTCGGCGGAGTCGGAGATGATGCGCACGTTCTGGCCGACGCAGACGCCCACCACGCCACCGCCGATGTACGTCGTGTACTTCTGCGAAATGGGATCCTTCACCGACTGGGCGCGCGTCTGCGGGGTGTTCTCGAAGTCGAGGGTGCATCGCTGCGCGGGGCGGTCCGGGGCGCGCTTGCCCCCACGGTTCAGCGAGTCGGCGAGGTTGGGCGAGAGCACCGGAATCGTGATGGAATCGCTCCGGGCGGTGGACGTGTCCTGTGGCGGCACGGGAATGGTTGGCACGACCGGCGTCGGGATGGCGGCGCGGCGCCCCCGCCCGCACCCTCCAACGACGGACAGCAGCCCTGCCGCGGCCAGGACGACCCGCCAGCGCGTCATCGGCGTGGCAGCGTGACCTGGTTGCCCATGCGCTGCGCGCCGGCGAGGATCTTGACCGAGTTGAGGTCGGGGTCACTCACGAAGCCGACGCCGCGGGTGACCCGCCCGCCCTTCTCCGTCAGCACGAACGCGCTGTCGGAGGAGATTTCGTTGCGCGTCGGGTCGAAGCGGAGGTGCGGCGAGGCGAGGGTACGGCCGTCGGTGGACTTCACGACGACGTCGCCCCGCGCCTCCATGCTGCCGATGCGCGTGTTGTAGGTGCCGCTCTTCGACGTGAGCGTCGCATTCTGCGCGCCCTCCGAGTTGAAGAAGATGGCGTTCACCTTGTTCAGCTCAGTGCGCGTGTTCTGGTCATACGTCAGCGCCGTGTCGGCCTTCACCTCGGCGCGGCGGAGGCCGGCGTCGGTGACGAAGAAGTGCACGCCGAACATCACCTGGTCGGCAGAGTCGGCCGCGGTGGGCTTGGGCAACGCCTGCGATACACTCGTCTCACGACAGGCAACGCTGCCCAGCAAGGCGAGCGCAAGGATGGTATTCCGGGGGGTCATGCCACTCCAGCGCGCATGAGGTCGTGAAGGTGGACCACGCCCACCACGCGTTCGGCCTCGTCGATTACCGGCATCGCCATGATGCCAATTTGCTCCATCCGGTACACCACGGCGGAGGCAAGTTCCTGATGCTGAGCCACTTGCGGCTTTGGGGTCATCACCGCGCCGATGGTCCCGTCGAAGGGGTCGACCACGCGCTCCATGTGGCGCGTCAGGTCCCCGGCCGTGATGACGCCCACGACCCGGGCCTGGTCATCCGTCACGACCACGATCCCGCGACGCTTGGCGAGGCGCATGATCGCCTCCCGGATGGGGGTCTCCACGCGGGCGAGGGGCAAGTCGTGGTCCTCCATGACCTCCTGCACGCGCATGAGGAGCTTGCGGCCGAGGGCCCCGCCGGGGTGGATGCGCGCGAAGTCCTCACGGCGAAAACCCTTCTGCTCGAGGATGACCACGGCGAGGGCGTCGCCTAACGCGAGGGCGGCCGTGGTGCTTGTCGTCGGGGCGAGGTCGTGGGGACAGGCCTCCTCGCGCACCCAGGCGTCGAGGACGGCGTCGCACTCGCGGCCGAGCGTCGAGGCGGGGTTGCCGGTGATGGCGATCGTGCGCGTGCCGAAGCGCTTGAGGTGGGCGAGGAGCGTCAGGATCTCCTCGCTGTCCCCGCTCTTGGAGAGCAGGATCGCCACGTCGTCGCTGCCGACGATCCCGAGGTCGCCATGCACCGATTCGGTGGGGTGCAGGAAGCTCGTCGGCGTGCCGGTGGACGTGAGCGTCGCCGCGATCTTGCGGGCGATGAGGCCCGACTTGCCGACCCCGCTCACGATCACGCGGCCGCGGGCGGCGGTGATGAGCTCGACGGCGCGCACGAAGCCGGGCCCGATGCGTCGGCCGACCTCGGCGAGGGCCTCGGTCTCGAGGTCGACGACGCGCCTGCCTAACGCGACGATCGCGTCGGGCGTCATGCCGGCTCCTCGCGGTCGCGGCTCGCCACGTACCACGCCACGAGGCCATCCCATTCCCCGCGGGCGCGCAGCAGTCCCTCAGATCGG
>JACMLI010000752.1 GCA_014379705.1 Gemmatimonadaceae bacterium | reverse complement strand
CCGATGCCCACGGGGCCGCGCAACTGCCACGACGTGACGATCTATCCCGCCGCGAAGCTCCTCGCGGGCGCGTGCGGGAGCTATGGCCTCCTCGTCGACATCTCCAACCCGGAAAAGCCCATCCGCATCGACGCGAAGGCGGACACCAACTTCTCGCTCTGGCACACGGCCGTCTTCTCAAACGATGGAAAGAAGGTCGTGTTCACCGACGAGTGGGGGGGCGGCACGTCGCCGATGTGCCAGGCCAACTCGATGATGGAGATGGGGGGTAACACCGTCCTCACGATCACGAAGGACAGGAAGTACAAGCAGCACGCGTACTTCAAGATTCCCTCCGTGCAGAGCGCCGAGGAGAATTGCGTGTCGCACAACGGCGGGCTGATCCCGGTGCCGGGGCGCGACATCATGGTGCAGGGGTGGTACCAGGGCGGCGTGAGCGTGATGGACTTCACGAATGCCGACAAGCCCGCGGAACTGGCCTACTTCGATCGCGGGTCGATCGATGCACCGCCGGGCGTGGATGTGCCGATCTCGCCGGCAGTCGCAGCCACCGGTGGACGCGCCCGCGCATCGCTCGGCGGCTCCTGGGGGGCGTACTACTGGAACGGGTACATCTATTCGAGTGAGATCGACCGCGGCTTCGATATCATGGAACTGGAGCCCAGTGAGCACCTGAGCAAGAACGAGATCGAGGCGGCGAAGCTGGTGCAGTTCAAGGAGTACAACCCGCAGAGCCAGCCGAAGATCGAATGGCCGGCGGCGTTCCCGGTGGTGCGCTCATACCTCGACCAGTTGGTGCGATGGAACGGCCTCGCGGCCGAGCGGACGACGGCGATCGGCGCCGCGATCGACGCGGCCGAGGCGCAGGACGGGAAGGCGCGCAAGGACGCGCTGAACCAGCTGGCGAAGGAGGTCGACAAGGACATCAAGGGCGCAGCGGATGCGGAGCGCGTGAAGCTGATGTTCGAGGCGATCAGGAAGCTGGCCCGGGAAACGAGGTAAGGCTCGGACGCGTACGACAGTGCGGTCAGACTCGATTCGGAGTCTTGGCCCCACGTTCTCATCAGGAGACAGGCATGATGCACTCGTTCCTCGCCGGCCTCTCACTCGCGCTCGCGCAGGCCACCCAGGCGCCTCCCGCGACGCGTCCCCCGAGCACGCCGGACAGCGTCGACGCGTTCGTCGCCGCCGCAATGGAGCGCATGCACATCCCGGGCGTCTCGCTCGCCGTGGTGCGTGGGGGGAAAGTCGTGAAGGCAAAAGGCTACGGCTTCGCCGACGTGGAACGCAGCGAGCAGGTGACACCGGAAACGGTCTTCAAGATCGGCTCGGTGAGCAAGCAGTTCCTGGCTACGGGCATCATGCTCCTCGCACAGGACGGCAAGCTCTCCGTCGACGATCCCATCTCGAAGCACCTCGCCGGCACCCCCGAGTCGTGGCGGGGGATCACGCTGCGGCACTTCCTCACGCACACATCGGGCGTGCAGCGTGAGGGCCCCGCCTTCACTCCCATAAGAGTCCAGCCCGACAGCGTGGTCGTGCAGTCAGCGTATCCACAGCCACTCCAGTTCCCGACCGGTTCGAAATACCAGTACTGCAACGTGTGCTACTTCGCGCTCGCTGACATCATCGCGCGCGTCTCGGGCACCCCGTGGGATGCCTTCTTCGCCAAGCGCGTCTTTGCGCCGCAGGGTATGATGGCGACGCGAACCACGACGACCGATCCCGTGCCACGCAGCGCGAAGGGATACGTCTGGCGCAACGGGAGTTACACCGTGGCCCCCCCGTACACCGCGCTGCGGCCGAGTGGGGCGTTCCTCTCAACGGCGCTCGACCTCGCGAAGTGGGACGCGGCGCTCTATCGCGACGATGTGCTGACGCGCGCCAGTCGCGAGGCCATGTGGACGCCCGTGCGTCTCGTCGATGGCAGGACGCACGGCTACGGCTTTGGTTGGGAGCTCGATTCCCTCGATGGCCATCGAACGGTGAGCCATGGTGGTTCGCTCCCCGGCTTTCGCGCCGAGATGACCCGCTTTCCTGATGACAGCCTCACGGTCATCGTGCTGACGAACGCGGATGGAGCGTCACCTGCCATCATCGCCGATGGCGTCGCGCGTGCCTACCTCCCACCGCGTACGCGGGCCAGGCCGTAGGACCAACATGGCAGAGCAGCTCAAGGCGTTCTTCTCCCCCGCGCTGGTGCGCCGCCTCGCGGGGGACGTCACGCGAGTGCACCCGGCGTTCCCGGACAAGGCGTTCATCAGGCAGGCAACGAAGGGCCTCGAGGACCTCGAGCTCCTCGACCGCGGTCGGCACATCGCGCGCGCACTCGAGGCCCACCTCCCGCCCCGTTATCCAGACGCCGTGCAGGTACTCCTGGAGTCACTCGGCCCCGAACATGCCAGCGATGAGTTGATTGGCGCCGGGATGGCGCCCTTCTTCTACCTCCCGCACACGCTCTTCGTCGCCACGCGCGGACTTGGCGACTTCGAGGTGTCGATGCGTGCGCAATACGAGCTCACGAAGCGCTTCAGTGCGGAGTCGAGCATCCGGCCGTACATCGCGGCGGAGCCGGAGCGCACGATGGCCATCCTCCGCCAATGGGCCGGCGACGGGAATGCGCACGTCCGCCGCCTGGTCTCGGAAGGTACCCGCCTTCGCCTCCCATGGGCGATGCGCGTCGCATGGCTCGACGCTCATCCCGAGCGCGTGAAAGAGCTGCTCGAGCTGCTCAAGGACGACCCGGCCTCGCTCGTCAGGCGCAGCGTCGCGAACAACCTCAACGACCTCGGGAAGGTGCACCCGGCACTGCTGCTGCGCACCTGTAGCGCATGGCTCGAGGGGGCGACGCCGGCGCGGCGCGACCTGGTCGAGCATGCCCTGCGGAGCGCCGTGAAGCGCGGGGAGCCGGGGGCGCTGCGACTCCTTGGCTACGGCTCGAAGGCCGCCGTCGAAATCACCGGGGTCGTCATCACCCCGAAACGCGCGACGCAGGAGCTGCTGGTCGACCTCGGCGTGCACTTCATGAAGGGGAGCGGGAAGACGGCCCGGAAAGTGTTCAAGCTGAAACGCATCACGCTGCAACCGGGCGGAGCGGCCGAACTCGCGAAGACGATAT
>JACMLI010000751.1 GCA_014379705.1 Gemmatimonadaceae bacterium | reverse complement strand
GCGACCTCCCGGTGGCGCGCCTGCTGCGGCGCGCGCGTCGCTGCCTCGTCCTTCTGGACGACGACGCGGCCGCCCTCCTGCGCTGAGGGCGGCCGCGTTCGCGTCGACCGGCTAGCGATTGATCCAGTACGCGAACTTGACGAGGAACGTGTTGTTGGGGTGGAGCCCGAAGAGCTCGCGGTAGTCGCGTGTCCACGAACGGCCGTCGTATTGGTCGTCCTGGTCCTGCCGGCCGTGCGCCCACACCACGAAGAGCGTGGAGCCCGGACGGTACTCCCAGCGGGCGACGGCATTGGTGCGCAGCTGCGTCACCGTGAACGACGTCGCTGACCCGGCAGGAGCCGTGTAGGGCTGGAAGCGATCGTCGTACGCGTCGGCATCGGGCGTGGCGCTCACCTCGCGCACATCGGAGTACGTGCCCTTCGTGACGAACGGCTGGCCGTAGAACTCGAATGAGAGGCGCGGGGTCGCCGTGTAGTTGAGCCGGATGTTCGTCGACACCGTCTTCTGGTCGAGGTGCGCGAACGAATAGTGCTGGCCCCCCTGTGCATCGGCGAAGTTCCCGAACCACTGCATGTCGTTCACGTTCTTCGCGAAGCGCGTGCCCACGTTGGCCTGCAGCCGGGTGGAGACGCGGAGGTTCACGTACGGCTCGAGCGACCGCGACTTCGTGTTGCCCTCATCGGTGAAGCCGAGGTTGAACCACAGTCCACCCGACACGGTGCGCCGGCTGTCGGTGTTGACGCCGCCCCAGGGAAAGAAGCCGCGCGACTGGCGCAGGAGCGGGCCGCCGCGGGTGCAGCGGTCACAGAAGCTGGGCGTGACCCGGGACATCGTGCCGCCGAGATGCACGTCCCAGTTGTTCACGAGCCCCATGTGCCCGTTGACGTTGAAGGAGTTGTCGAGGCGGGTGCCCGAGGTGGTCCACGTCTCCCAGTGGTTGGCGTTCACCTGCGCCCAGCGGTAGATGCCCCGCGCATTGCGGAAGGTGAGCGCGGACCACGTGCTCCAGTTGAGCTGGTCCGCGCGCTGCAGGAAGCCGATGTCGTTCACGTCGAAGCCCGCCGACTGCCGCACGAGGCTCGTCTCGAAGCGCGTGATGCCGCCGCCATACTTGCCGAACTTGACCTGCTCCGCGTGACCCATCAGCGACGTCCGGGTGGTATCGACGTCGACCTCGTCCCCGGGTTGCTGGTAGAAATGCACCGAGTTGCGCTGCGTGCGCGCGAGCACCTCCGGTGACCCCTCCAACCTGGAGCCCGTGAACTGCGCGGAGAACTCGTATTGGCTCTTGTAGAACCGATTGCGGAAGGTCGCCCCCGTCGCGTAGGCGTTGCGATGCAGGTACGGCTCCGTCCACGAATCGAGGGAGCGGTTGACGGCGGTGGCGATGACGCCGATGCCCGCCTCACCGCCGCGCAGGTCCTGCTGGACGCGGAACACGGCGAAGTTGGTGGTCGGCTCGACGGTCTTGCCCGGGTCACCCGTGACGCGCTGGGTCACGGCGTCGAGCAAGCCGAAGGAAAGCCCCGAATTGGTGCGCCCCGTCAGCTTTGTCGCAGCGGCGATTGACGTCGACGTAGGCGTCGTACTGTTGCCATAGAGGTCGCGGAGCGCCGGCGAACGGCCGATCCGTCGTGAATAGAACAGGCCCTCATTGGTGCCGCAGTCCACGACGATGTAGCAATTGAGCGCGAACGAATAGAGTGCGGTGCCCTCGAGGAAGAACGGGCGTCGCTCGTTGAAGAAGACCTCGAACGCCGAGAGGTTGACCACCGCGGGATCGGCCTCGACCTGGCCGAAGTCGGGATTCACCGTGGCGTCCAGCGTGAGGTTTGGCGTGACGCCGTACTTGAGATCAGCGCCCGCCGACATCTTCTGCGTACGCCCCCACGCGGGCGACCCGGCCGTTGCCCCGGTGCGAGCGATCGACGAGTTCTTCGCCACGGTGTACGGCGTGATCTCGAGCCGGCGGAACGGCGTGATGTCGCGAATACCGTGAAGCGTCCCAAGCTGCGACGAGATGCCAGATTGCGCCGGCCGGTAGAGCGGCCAGCTCGTACGCTCCTTGTACCGCTCGATGTCACGCCACACTCCGAAGCCGAACACGTGCACCTGCTTGTTCGCATACCGCAGCTGCGAGAAAGGAATGCGGAATTCGGCCGTCCAACCAACCGAGTCGATGCGCGTGGCCACGTCCCACACGCCATCCCACGCCTCGTCCTCGTTG
>JACMLI010000750.1 GCA_014379705.1 Gemmatimonadaceae bacterium | reverse complement strand
GTGCCATGCTTCCGGGCACGCCGGGGCGCGTCGAGAAGGCCTGAAGATCCCGGCGAACGACCCGGGGTCCCGGATCTGCGCTCCCTAATGCTCGCGTATCCGGGATGACGCAACTCGTGTCATCGCGGCCCGGCGAGCAGCGCGAGCCGAGAGGCGGGACCCAGGGTCGTTCGCTGCCATCCGCCGTGTGCCGTCCGCCGTCTCAAGCACGTCCTACCGTGGATGGTACCGCCGTACCGTGCCCGCCTCGACATCCTTCGCCGTGAAGAGCACCCGTTTCATCTCCCCCCGCGAGAACATCTCCAGCTGATCGGTATGATGCGGCGACTCGGGCCGCGAACTCTGGCCGTAGGCAAGGATCGAATACGCGCGCGGGACGTCGCCGAACTCCACTGCGATCACCCAGCCATCGCCGCCACGCGCCACCCGCTTGCCGTCGGGCGCGTCGATGAACCACAGGACGCGGAAGCACCCTAACACGCCGTCGCAGCCCGCCGAGGGCACGTCCTTCCCCCCGCGGCGGAGGCGATTGACGTCACCCCACGGCACATCAACGCTCCCCCAGCGGCGCGTCACCTCGGTGGCGGCCCACGCCAGGTCGCGCACCGCGCGATCGGGATCGGCGAGGCCGTCCGGTGTCGTCGTAGGTGAGGCCGGTGACCATTTGGTCGCCCATACCGCGTTCCAGCGCTCGGTCTGCGGACGCCCGCGGAGGGCCTCGCCGCCCTCGAGGTAGCGTCGGTACCAGGCCTCGAAGAGCACCCCGCCACGTGCGGACGGCTCCACCGTGTTATTCCATCGTTCCAATACCCGTACCGCCGCGGCCACCGTGTCGTTCACCGAGCGCGCTTTCGCTGCCGCGAGCAAGTCGTCCTTGAACCGATCGGCCGCGAGCATGCGCGAGCTATGCTTCAGGCGCACCACGTCCTCGAGCGAGACCTTCTTCTCCTGCGTCACGAGTTGCAGCCCGAGTTGCGTGCGAAAGCCCATGCGGGGACGCGGGAAGTTCGAGCCGAACCGCGTCGAGTCGATGACCGCGTTGAGGTTCGTGTGATGGAACGGATCGTTGGAGTTCTGGAGATAGCCCCCCGGAGGATTCAGCACCTGCGGCAGCGAGTCGAAGGCGATGACCTCCTGCCACACGTCCGCACGGCCGCGCACGGGGATCGCCATGGAATCTGCGCCTGAGGCGTGTGGCAGCCTGGGCGTGGTCGCGTTGAAGATGTAGAAGATGTTCCCGGCCTTGTCGGCGTACGTCAGGTTCGACGTCGTGTGCGCGCGCAGCTTCACCGCCGACTTCCATTCCTCGAGCGTCCGCGCCTTCATCATGCGCAGGAATTCCTCCGTCTTGCGGAACTCGCCCTCCGCCGGCCAGCTGGCCACGATGATCCGGCCGTCGGCGCGCTCCACCACGGGGCCGAGCTCCGAGCGCCAGAACTCGCGCGTCTCCGACGCGAGCGAGGCGCCGTTCTTGTACTCCGCCGTTACCGTCACGCGCTCGAGGGGGATGCTCTTCCCATCGAACAGGTAGTGATCGACGCGCTGTGGATCGGCCTCCAGCGAATACAGCACCTCGTTGTCGGTGTTGTTGTTGGTCGTTGCAAAACCCAGGTGCTCGTTGAAGCCGCCGACGAGCAGCGCGGGATTCCCAATGCGGAAGTCGCCGTAAAAGTTGAGCCGCCCCGGGATCGTGACGTGCATTTCGTAGTAGCCCGCAGACCAGTCGAGGTGCGGGTTGCGCAGCAGGATCGCCTTGCCGGACTTGGTGCGGCTCGGGGCAAAGGCCCAGGCATTGGAGCCCTCGCCGGCGCGGCGTGCCGAGTCCGCGGCCATCTGGCGCTGTCGGGCGGCACGGCGTGCGTAGGTCCCCGCGACGCCAGGCATCGGGCTCTCCATCCACAGCGCGGCGGCGTCCTGCCCCGTGAAGTCGGCAGGCATCCACGCCGGGAACTCGCTGCGGTGGCTCGCGATGTATGCGTTCGTCCCCGAGGCGAAGCCCTCGAAGATGTCACGCGTGTCCTGCTCGAGCGCGTTCCAGGTCGCGGCGGCGCGCGCATGCGACAGGCGCGCGCCAAAGTCGCGGTCGAGCGAGTCGCGGCCGTAGTAGCGGCCCATGTGCCCCCGCGCCTCGACGAAGCCCATGCCCACGGTGGCACCGTAGTCCTCGAGCTGCACCCACGCCATGCCATAGCCTAACGCGGTGAAGTCCCGGGCGAGCAGGTGCGGGACGCCATGGGCCGTGCGCCGGATCTCCACCCGGTCGGCGTGGTCCGAGGCGCCCTGCGCGGCGACGCCGAGGAAGGGGATCGAGACCTGCAGCACCCTGAGGGCCTTGCCGAGCATCCTGCGCATCCGTTGTTCTCCCTTGGGGGTGGCCGCCGCGCGCGCGTGTGCGCCCTCTACGCAGCCGGAAAGCCGGGCGCTGTGCGCACCTGCTCCGCCTGCCACAGGTGGCGTCGTTCGTGGGCCGTGCTGACGCGGAAGTAGGCGCCTAACGGGAAGCGCAGGAAGCGCGTCACCGGTGAGGTCGTCTTCACGCGACGGAGGTCGAGCCCGCGGGCCGACTCGAGGAGGGTGAGCCACTCGTTGCCGGTGGCCTGGAAGGCGGCCAGCACGGTCGCCTTCTGGTGGTCGGAGTTCGCCGCGATCTCGAAGACCGTGGGCGTGCGCGAGCGGCGCCGAGGGGGCGGTTCCATCTCGGCCTCGAACCAGCGCGAGAACCAGCCGTAGGTGAACGGCCCCGTGCCCGTGAGGCCGCGCGAGCGCCCCTCGGCTATGTCGGGCTTCATCTTCGCCACCACCGCCCGTGCCGTGACGTTCAAATGGTCCAGGCACTCGGCGATCGACCAGGCCTGTGTGCCCGGCCGCCAGTTGAATTGCGAATGGCTCAGCGGCTCGACGAGTTGTGTCGCGCGGTCCTGCGTCTCGCGGAACTGCCGGGCCAGGTCATCGATGTCGTCCATAGGGGGAACGCTGCAGACGGGGCGGGCCCGCCGACAAGTGGTCGCGGCATTCCGACGCGCGTCTTCAATCGGCGGGCGGAGGGCGGATGGTGAGGCAGAGGTCAGAAGGCAGAGAAGGCGTCTGGCATTGGAACGGTGCACCGCCCTGGGTGGGCTGGCTGCATCGCCTTGGAAGCCGCATCGTACCGTCCGTTCAGGCCCATTTCCGTGAACACCCCGGAGGCAAGACGTGAAGATCGTCGCGGGCATCCTGGTTGCGCTCGTCCTGCTGGTGGGTGTCGTGGCGCTGTGGGGATCTCGCCTTCCCGTGGCGCACGTCGCGACGCGCGTGCTGCGCGTCGGCCAGCCACGGGACACGGTGTGGAAGCTCCTCACGGACTTTCCCAGGCAGGCGGCCTGGCGATCCGACGTGAAGTCCGTGCGCCGAAAGGGGGGCGTGGCGAAGGAGACCTGGATCGAGGACGGCAGCAATGGCGAGATGCCGCTCGAGACCACGGAGATTGAAGCACCGCATCGCCTCGTGCGCACGATCGCCGATCCCTCGCTCCCCTTTGGTGGATCGTGGACCTACGAGCTGGTGGAGGATGGTGCGGGGACGCGGTTGACCATCACGGAGAACGGGGAAGTGCGCCAGCCGATCTTCCGGTTCGTGTCGCACTACCTGATGAACCAGGCCGGCACCATCGAGACCGTGATGAAGTCGCTCGCGGCGCACTTCGGGGAGCCGGCGCGGATTTCGGGGAGCTGAGCGGCGCGTACTTCGTGGCTTATGGGGGGTTTGGGGCGTATGAGGCGTGTGGGGCGTTGGCCATTTAGCCGTTGTGAGCTGTACTCACGCCCTAGCCCATACGCCTTACACGCCTTACACGCCCTACACGCCCTACACGCCCTACATCCCTCCCATTCGCCCCTCCGCCCGCCCTTACGCCGCCTTCAGGAACTCCGATTCGATCTCGATCTTCACGTCGTTGCCGACGAGGATGCCGCCGGCCTCGAGGGCCTGGTTCCAGCGGAGCCCGTAGTCTTCGCGATTGACCTTGCCCTTGGCGCTGAACGCGCGGCGTTCATTGCCCCACGGATCCTTGCCCTGGCCTTCGAACGCGGCGTCGAGGGTGACCTCGCGGGTGACGCCACGGATCGTGAGGTCGCCGACCACCTTGAAGGCGCTGTTAGGATCGCCGACGACGCGCTTGCTCTTGAACGTGAGCGCGGGGTGCTGTTCCACATCGAAGAAGTCGGCGGAGCGCAGGTGTCCATCGCGCTGCTCGGCGCGCGTGTCGATGGACGCCGCGTCGATGCTGATGTCGAGGTGTGAGTTGGCCGGGTTCGCCTCGTCGAGGGCCACGGTTCCGCTGAAGTTCGCGAAGCGGCCGCGGACGGTGGAGATCATCATGTGCTTGACGGCGAAGCCGATCGTGGAGTGCGAGGGATCAATGGTCCAGGTAGACATGGTGGGGTGGGGTAGGGGACGGAGTTCGAGTACGCTCACAACTAAGTAACTCAGCACTGAGATAAAGGTTCCCGCGAATGTTCGGGAGGTTGACCCCGCGGGTCAGTCGGGCATCTTTGCGCTCCTCCCAGCCCCCTTCGATATGCTCCGTCGCGTCCCCGTCGCGCTCGCCAGCGTCATCGCTCTCCCGCTCCTCCTCCCCGCCCAGGGGACGGCGAGCGCCACTACACGAAATGGCTTCGCGGTCGAACGTCTGGCGCGGATCGATCGCTTTCTACAGGAGAGCGTGGATCAGGAGAGGGTCGCCGGTGTCGTCGGTCTGGTGCTGCGGGACGGCCGGGTGGTTTATGAGCGGGCACTTGGGTGGAGCGACCGCGAGGCCAATCGGCGCATGACCGCTGACGCGATTTTCCGGATCGCCTCGCAGAGCAAGGCAATCACGACGACGGCCGCCATGATCCTGGTAGAGGAGGGAAAGCTCGCGCTGAGCGATCCGGTGAGTCGCCACATCTCTGCATTCCGACACACCTCTGTCTCGCTCCCTAACGACAGCATAGCGCCTGCTCGACGCCAGATCACCGTCTTCGACCTGCTGACACACTCCGCGGGAATTTCGTACGGCACGGAGCCACGTCTCGCAGGCCGATATCAGGCAGCCCAGCTCGGGCCAGCCGCCGGGTACGGCTGGTACACCGCCGACAAGGATGAGCCCGTGTGCTCCACGATGGAGCGTCTCGCGTCGCTCCCCTTTGCGGCGCAGCCGGGAACGGCATGGGTCTACGGCTACAACACCGACATACTCGGGTGTGTCATCGAGCGCGCGAGCGGCATACCTCTCGACGAGTTCATCCGCACGCGGATCACCACACCGCTCGGCATGAAGGACACGCACTTCTTCCTTCCTCCAGCGCAGCGCGATCGCCTGACCACACTCTACGCGAGCGGCGAAGACGGCAAGGCCGTGCGCGCCCCCGATGGCGCGCGAGGCCAGGGCCACTACGCGGAGGGACCACGTCGCTCCTTCTCCGGCGGCGCGGGGCTCGTGTCCACGGCCCGCGACTACGCGCGCTTCCTCCAGATGCTGCTGAATGGCGGAACCCTCGACGGCGTTCGCATCCTTGGCCCCAAGATCGTCCAGGTCATGACGACGAACCAGCTGGGCACCCTGTACGGCAGCAACGGCATGAGCTTCGGTCTTGGATTCGCCATCGTTGAGCGTGCGGGCGCCGATGGCTTGTCGTCGGTCGGGACGTACTCGTGGGGAGGTGCGTATGGATCGAACTACAAGGTCGATCCACGTGAGGGCCTCGTGATCGTGCTGATGATCCAGATGCTCCCCAACAGCTCCGACGTGGCCGGGAGGTTCTCGACGCTTGTCTATCAGGCCCTCGTGGACGCGCGCGATCCACTGGCGCCCCGACCCAGAATGCCCTGACATGGCCGCCCGCGACGGCTGCGATGGCGGGAGGTCCGCAACGCCTACGCTCGGGATAGCTTTGCCCGAGTGACCGATGCCCCCCTTCGCCTGACGAGCGCCCTCGCCGGTCGCTATCGCGTCGACCGCGAACTGGGGCAGGGGGGCATGGCGACGGTGTACCTCGCCCACGACGAGAAGCACAACCGGCGCGTCGCGATCAAGGTCCTGCACCCGGAGCTCTCCGCGGTGCTCGGCACGGAGCGCTTCCTCAGGGAAATCGAGCTCACGGCGAACCTGCAGCACCCGAACATCCTGCCGCTGTTCGACTCGGGCGTGGCCGATGGGCTGCTGTATTACGTGATGCCGTTCGTCGAGGGCGAGACGTTGCGCGCCCGCCTCGACCGCGAGCACCAACTGCCGATTGCCGACGCCCTGCGCATCGCGCGCGACGTGGCCGACGCGCTCGAGTACGCGCACAAGCGCGGCGTGATCCATCGTGACATCAAGCCCGAGAATGTGTTGCTGCACGAGGGGCGACCGCAGGTGGCGGACTTCGGCATCGCGCTCGCGGTGCAGGAGGCCGGCGGCCAGCGCATGACGCAGACCGGGCTGTCGCTCGGCACGCCGCAGTACATGGCCCCCGAGCAGGCCATGGGGGAGAAGACCGTCGACGCGCGGGCCGACATCTTCGCGTTGGGGGCGGTGACGTACGAGATGCTCGCCGGGGAGCCGCCGTTCACCGGGCCGACGATGCAGGCGGTCCTCGCCAAGGTGCTGACGGCGCATCCCGCCGCATTGACCGACGTGCGGAAAAGCGTTCCTGGGCACGTGGCGGTCGCGGTGGCGGTCGCGCTGGAGAAGCTGCCGGCGGACCGTCACGCGTCGGCCGCCGCGTTCTCGCGAGCGCTCGCCGAAGGCCAGCTGCATTCCACGCTTCCGTCGCCACCACCCACGCGCGGTCTCGCGCTGGTGTCGGGCGCCATGCCTGGACTCGCGGGGCTCCTGGCTGGTGCGCTCCTCGGCATCGGTGCCGTCACCTGGCTCCGTTCCCCCCGCGAGGACCTGCGACAGCCTCCGTTCCGCTTCGTCTTCAATCCGCCGGACTCGATTGAGCTGCAGGCAGTGTGTTGCGGGCAGATGATGGACCTATCCCCCGATGGGCGTCTGCTCGTGTACCAGGGTCGGCGCAGGGTCGCCGATTCGGCCACGACACGTCCCGACTACGGGTTGTACCTGCACAACCTGTCCGACCTGTCGACCAGGCGCATTCCCGGCTCCGAGGGAGCGGCGTCGCTGTCCTTCTCCCCGGATGGGAGGCAGCTGGCCTTCGTCAGTAACCAGCGCCTCATGCGTGTGGCGGTCGCCGGTGGCGAGCCTGTCAGCGTCGCGACGCTGCCCAACGGGTACGTCGGTGGCACGACCTGGGGCTCCAACGAACGGATCATCTCCGCCATCGGCATGACGCTGCACGAGGTGAACACCACGACGGGGGAGCAGCGCGTCCTGCTCGCGAACCAGACCGCCGGGCTGCAGGTCACGGGCCCCTCGTGGGTGCGCGAAGGACAGGCCGTCCTCTTCTCGTATGCCACGCTCGAGGAATCGCCGGAGGTCTATTGGCTACCGTCCGGTTCCACGACCCCGCGGCGGCTCACGCAAGGCGCGACACCGAGGTACGTCCCGGCGTGGCGCGCCCTGGTCATCGCGCGCAGTGGTGGGCTCGTGGTGTATCCCTTCAACCCGACCACCGGCGACACCACCGGGCCCGGAGTGCAAGTCCCCAGCAACTTCGCGATGCGTTCCCCTGTGGTGGCGCACGGGGAGTACGCCGTGTCCGTCAATGGTGCGCTGGTCATGATCCGTCGAGACGCAGGGCCCCAGGGAAGCTCGGTCACGATCGTCGGCACAAAGGGCGACTCCGTCGTGCACTTCCCGCCGCAGGAGCGCCAGGTGCTCGACCATGTGAGCTTCTCCCCTGATGGCAAGCGCTTCGCCCTCGATGCCCGGGCAACGACGAACGGGATCATGACGCGATCGGTGTTCACGTGGGACATCGCGCGCGGCGTCGCGGCGCGCGTCACATCGGACAGCCGCGCGCGGATGCCGGTGTGGACAGCGGACGGTGACAGCGTCGTCTTCCAGGCCGGGCCGACGGGGACCTTCATGATCCAGGCGGCCGATGGGAGCGGACGGGCGCGCGCCCTCTTTGACCTCAAGGGATGGGGTGGCGTGCTGACCCATGCGATACACGGGCCGTGGGTTGTCGTCGCGGGCACTCCCTCGACGAATGCGTCGAACACCGACATCGGTGTCGCGAACCGGGATTCCGGCGCCGTGGTGCGTCCGTATCTCAACACAGATGCCGACGAACGGGCGCCGGCCATCTCTCCTGACGGTGCCTGGCTGGCCTACACGTCCGATGTCAGTGGGGTTGCGGAGGTCTACATCAGTCCGTTTCCCGTGCCGACTGCCCGCTATGCCGTCTCGAGTGGCGGAGGGCAGCAGCCGGTGTGGAGCGGCGATGGGCGAACGCTGTATTTCATCGGCGAGCGGCAGTTCATCGCCGTCCCTTTCACCCCCGGCACCCCTCCGGTGATGGGCGCGTCCCGCGTGATTGATCGACGCGAGCCCGTGCGCGTATGGACTATCTCGCCGGACGGCAAGGTCAGGATATTCATCAACACGGTGCGGCTCGCCGAGTTGCACGGGATGGAAGTCGTCCTCAACCTTCGTCCTTTGCCGTGACACGCGAATGACCGACTCCGCCCGGATGCTGCTCGACCTCCTCCACCTCGAGCCGCTCGAGGTCAATATCTATCGGGGGCAGAACCGCGACCTGGGTTCGAGCCGCGTGTTCGGCGGACAGGTATTCGCGCAGGCCCTCGTCGCCGCGCGTCGCACCGTCAGCGAGCCGCGCGAAGCGCACTCGGCGCATGGCTACTTCATCCTTCCCGGCGACCTCGCCGCGCCGATCGTGTACTTCGTTGATCGCCTGCGCGACGGAGGAAGCTTCACGACCAGGCGAGTCACGGCGATCCAGCACGGACAGACGATCTTCAACCTGTCGGCGTCGTTCCACATCGACGAACCCGGGAACGAGCACCAGTCCGAGATGCCGCAGGTGCCACCGCCGGAGGACCTGGCGCCGGAGCTGCAGCTGATCCGAGAAATGGCGGACCGCATTCCGGAACCCCTGCGCACCGTGCTCACGCAGGACCGGCCGATCGACTTCCGGCCGGTGAATCCCGTGGATCCGTTCCGCCCCGTGCCGCCGCACGCCCCGGTGCGCCACGTGTGGTTCCGGGCGATTGGCGTGCTGCCTGACGAGGTGATGTTTCACCAGGCGGTGCTCGCCTACGCGTCCGACTACGGATTGATCACCACCGCCCTCCAGCCGCACAGCCTCACCTTCCGGTCGCGTGGACTGCAAATGGCATCCCTCGACCACTCGCTGTGGATGCACCGTCGCTTCCGCGTGGACGACTGGCTGCTGTACGCCATGGACAGCCCGGTGGCCGCCGGCGCTCGCGGATTTGCACGCGGCACGATCTTCACCCGCACCGGCCAGCTCGTGGCTTCTGTAGCGCAGGAAGGCCTCATGCGCGTGCGCCCTCCTTCCCCACCAACGCCATGACACGACTCGTACGGCTACTGCCCATCGCATTCGCAGCCGCCAGCGGTGTCGGAGCGCAACAGGTCCACAAGCTGCCGGCCACACCGCAAACCGTCGTCTACGGCTACTACTGGTCGGAGGCCAAGCCGGCGCTGCGCATCAAGTCTGGAGACATCATCGATGTCGAGACGATGCTCACCAGTACACCGACGCGTCTCGAACAAGCCGGACTGCCCGCGGCCGACGTCCAGCAGTCGCTGCGCGACATCGTCGCCCAG
>JACMLI010000749.1 GCA_014379705.1 Gemmatimonadaceae bacterium | reverse complement strand
GTGCGCACGGCGGGAGAGATGCTCCGCGTGCAACGCCGATCGCGCCGGATCCGTCGCACGCGACTTGTCGCCCTTTGCGACGTGTCGGGATCGATGGAGCTCTACTCGCGCTTCCTGCTGCAGTTCCTGCACGCGCTGCAGAACAGCTTCGCGTCGGTGGAGACGTTCGTGTTTGCCACGCGACTGTCGCGCATCACCGAACAGTTGCGCGGCGAATATCGCATCGCGCTCCGGCAGCTCGGCCGCGACGTGCGCGATTGGTCTGGTGGCACGCGCATCGGTGAGGCGATCGAGGGCGTGGTGCACGACCATCATCGGTTGCTCACGCGACGGACGATCGTGCTGGTGTTGAGCGACGGCTGGGACGTGGGCGACCCTGCGACACTCGAGCGCGCCATGAGTGACGTGCGTCGACGCGTGGGGAAGGTCATATGGCTCAATCCGCTGATGGGCGCCGACGACTATTCCCCGGACACCCGCGGCATGCGGGCCGCGCTGCCGCACGTGGACCTGTTGTTCCCGGCCCACAACATGGAAGCCCTCGAACGCCTGGTTCCGCGCCTCGTGCTATAGGGTCGTCGCACCTGCGAAGGCAGCGTGCCTGGCGTCGTTGCTCCCAGGGCCGAAAACGACACGGGGCTCCGACCTGCGCCGAAGCGACGAACCAAGGCCCATTCCGACTCCCGGACCTTAATATTCCCCCCATGGACGTCCTTCCTCTCCCCACCAAGCGCGCCGCCGTCGCGACTCTCGTGTCGACCGAAGGGTCGTCGCCGCGCGACACAGGGGCCCGCATGTGGGTGGATGAGAGCGGCGCGATCATCGGCTCCGTGACCATCGGCGGCTGCGTCGACGCCCGCGTGATCGAGGAGGCGCAGCAGGTGATCGATGCCGGGGCCTCCCGCGTGCTGTCCATGGCGCTGGGCGACGAGGACGCGTGGGCGCTGGGCATGACCTGCGCCGGGACAGTAGAGGTGCTCATCGAGCCCTATGCGCCCGTTCCCGAGACCGATCCCGTGGCGCGGTCGCTGGACATGGCCGGCAAGGAAGTCGCCTCGGGGCGCCGCATGGCCGTGGTCGTTCCGTTGCTTGGTGCGACCGGACGCCTCGACGTGACCGAGGACGGCACGACACGCGGCACGCTTGGGCTCCCCGCCCTCGATATCGCCGCGACGACGCTCGCGCTCACCCGCATCGAGGAAGGGCGGTCGGGCACCTCGACGATCGCCACGCCAACCGGTGACGTGCGCGTGTATGTCGACGTGCATGCCCCGGCGCTGACGCTTGTGATCTTCGGTGCCACGCACGTCGCCATGCCGCTGGTGGAGATGGCGAAGGTCGTGGGCTGGCGCACCGTGGTCGTCGACGGACGCGAGCGCTTTGCGACGCGCGAGCGCTTTCCCCTCGTCGATGACATGATCGTTGGCATGCCCTCGGAGATCGCCACGCGACTGCCCCTCGGGCCCACTTCGCTCGTGGTGCTGCTCTCGCACGACTACAAGTACGACCTGCCGGTCCTGCAGGCGGTGCTGGCGAGCGACGCGGCCTACGTTGGATGTCTCGGGAGTGCGCGGCGGGGTGCGGCGATGCTGGCCTTCCTGGCCGAACAAGGCGTGCCCGCCGAACAACTGGCGCGCGTGCGCATTCCCGTGGGCCTCGACATCGGGGCCCGCTCGGCGTCGGAGATTGCGCTGGCCGTGATCGCCGAGGCGTTGGCGGTGCAGCGGGGCCGGGAAGGTCGTCCGATGCGCGACCGGCGCACCGGCGCGTGATTCCCCGCCGGCTCACGCGTGAGTCGTTAGGTTCGCAGCCCCTGGCGGGACTCGTCCTCGCCACCGACGTGCGTGACGCGGCCGGTCGCGTGGTCCTGGGCAAGGGCAACGTGCTGGGCGAGTCCGACGCGGC
>JACMLI010000748.1 GCA_014379705.1 Gemmatimonadaceae bacterium | reverse complement strand
TGCGAGCCGCAAACTCGGGATGGACCCTGACGGGCGCAAGGGCCAGGGGTGCCGATGGCGGCAGGCGCAGGCGAAGCACGCCCGGCAGGGATCGCGGCGAACCTTTAGTCGCGACGAGCCCTGCGGGCGTGCTTGCCTACTCCTCGAACTCCTGGTCGAGCGTGAAGTTGTGCGCGCGCTGGCGCGCCCGCTGCCGCGGCGTCGAATCGTAGAGTCCCTGGATCTCGGTCGTCTGCAGGCGGATCAGCGATCCCGCGTTGTCGACGAACTCGATCCAGCGCGGACGCAGCCGGCGCCCCGTCATGTCCGCGATCCACGAACCCACGGCCCGGGAGACGCGGAGCGTACCGAACTCACCCCACACCACCACGAACTCCTGCGTGGTCTGCCAGGACAGCGTCGGCTCCCGCTCGATCGTCTTCCACATCATCATCATCATCATCTGGATCACCTGGTTCCCTGGTAAAGCACAACGCCCCGTCGCGATTCCTCGCGACGGGGCGTGCATCGGACGACGCGCTCAGCGTCGCCTAGCCGGTTTCCCCATCGCATAGCCATGCCACTCCCCAACCGCAACTGCGATCGGCGACCACGATCCACGCCGCGCGCGACCTGCGCGCCGACGGTATCTCGTGTCTTTGTAGGGTGAGGTGTCGCATGGTGGTGGTGGTGAAAGCGTGCCGGGAAATGACCCTCGGTACGTGGAAGACCCCGACGCCGGCGCACCGGTCACAACGTCAGCCAAAGGCCTGCGCGAGCCCGGGGTCGACCCGCGTGCCCTCCGGGGCCAATGTTCATTTCCCATGAGCACCGTACCTGCCCCCACGCGTGACCACCGGGAGAGTCACGCCCGCATCTTTGCGCGCTTCCTGCGGTTCGGGAGCCTGGCCTGGGGGGGCCCGGTCGCGCAGATCGCCATGATCCGGCAGGAGCTCGTTGACGAGGAGCAGTGGATCACGAGCGCACACTTCAATCGCGTGCTCGCGGTCTACCAGGTCCTGCCCGGCCCCGAGGCGCACGAGATGTGTGTGTACTTCGGCATGCGAGCGGGTGGTCGTTGGGGAGGATTCCTCGCGGGGCTCGGGTTCATGCTTCCCGGCTTCGTCCTCATGTTCGCCCTCTCGTGGGCGTACGTGACCTTCGGGGCCAACGCGCCTTGGCTCGTCATCGCCTTCTATGGATGCAAGCCCGCCGTGCTCGCACTGATCGTGCGCGCCATCCACCGCATCGGCTCGCACGCCCTCACCGATCGCTGGCTGCTCCTCATCGCCATCGGAACGGCCATCGGCAACCTCCTTGGCGTAGGCTTTCTCGTGTTGCTCCCGCTGGCGGGCCTCGCGTACGCGGTGCTCAAGCGCCGACCGACGAGCGGGCACGCCGGTCTTGCATTCCTCCCGCTCTCGCTCATGGCGCAACCCGTCGCCATCGACGCGTCGCCTACGTTGCTTGCCATGCTCGGATACGGCCTGCGCGGTGGCCTGCTCACCTTCGGCGGGGCCTACACGGCCATCCCGTTCCTGCAGCACGATGCCGTCGTGCGTGGTGGCTGGATGACAAATGCGCAGTTCCTCGACGGTCTCGCCCTCGGCGGCGTGCTGCCCGCGCCCCTCATCATCTTCTCCACCTTCGTCGGCTACCTCGGCGCCGGCCCGTTAGGCGCGCTGGCGATGACGGTGGGCATCTTCCTTCCCGCCTTTGCCTTTACCCTCGTCGCGCACGACCAGGTGGAGCGCCTGATCGCCAACACCGCCGCACATGCCTTTCTCGATGGCGTCACCGCCGGGGTCGTGGGACTCATCGTCGTGACGGCCATCGGGATCTGGCGAGATGCCATCGTGGACGTGCCCACCGCCGTTATCTTCGTGGGCGCGCTCGTCCTCGCCTGGCGCTGGAAGGCCCGGGCGGCCGTGGTGGGCATCGTCGCGGCCGCCGGCGTGGTCGGCTGGCTCGTTACCCTCGTCTCCTCCTGATGCGCGCGTGCCCGTGGAGCATACTGGCCGCCCTCACGACATGCCTGCTGGCGGGATCGCTTTCTGCCCAGGCCGCGCCATGGCCGCGGGTGTATCGACTTTCCACCACGGATACGGCGCCTGTATTGGACGGCGCGCTGCGTGAATCGGTGTGGACGCGGGCCGACAGCATTGTCGACTTCACCCAGCGCGATCCGGACGAGGGCCAGCCCGTCTCCGAGCGGACGGTCCTGCGCTTTCTCGCCGCCGACGCGGGCCTCTGGGTGGGGATCTGGGC
>JACMLI010000747.1 GCA_014379705.1 Gemmatimonadaceae bacterium | reverse complement strand
TCGGGCGACGCCATCACCGTGCCCCCCTTCACGACCTGCTGCATCCCCTCGTCGCGCGCCACCTCCCAGCGCACCGGCACCCGCTCGGCCGGCATGCCACCGCCATGCAACGGGTCGGGCGCCAGCCGGGTCCACAGCACGACACCGTCGGGCCACGGGTCGCCCGACGCCACGCCTAACGTGAAAGGGTCATCCACGGAGCGCGGCCGGCCGACGCGCCACACCCCGGGGAACGCCGCGGCGCCAAGTCCCAGGAGGGAGAGTCCCTGCAGGAAGGTGCGTCGGTCCGTCATGCCCACGGGTCGGTAAGGGATCAGGCCGGGACGCGCGAGCGCCAGTACTCCTCGAACACCTCGCGCGACGAGCGGCTCGGCGTGAAACCGAAGTCCCGCTTGAGCGCGGTATTGGAGAGCACCGGGCGATACCGCAGGAACGGCACCTGCTCGGGTCCGTATTCGGTCAGCTCGAACCATTGCGCCACCCGAAGTCCCAGCGCCAGCGCGGACGCGGGCAACGACAGCAGGCGCGCCCCCGTCACCGCGGCGATCTCCTCGGCGGACATCGCGCCGTCCCCGGCCAGGTTGTAGGTCCCGGTCGCGCGCTCGTGGATCCCCTTCACGATGCACGCCGCCACGTCCTCGTCCCAGACGAAGACGAATCGCGAATCCCCGTTGGTGATCTTGAGCATCACCGATCGCTCGAAGAGCGCCGTCACCTGGTTGTGGGCGTTGCGCCCGAGGATCGTGCCCGGTCGAAAGACGAGTTGCCGCAACTGCGGGTGCCACGTGCGGTACTTGGCCAGCAGCTCCTCCACGAGGCGCTTGTGGCGAGAGTAGGCAAACTCGTCGTTGCCGCGCAGGGGACAGCGCTCGTCGATCCACGAGGGATTGTCCACGTGGTAGCCGTACGCCGCCCCGCTGCTCGTCACGATCACCTCCACCACGCCGTGCTCGACGCACGCGTCGAGGACGTTGTGCGTCCCGTCCACGTCGATCGCGTACTGCTCGTTCCGCGTCATGCCTGGGGGCGGGGTCACCACCGCCGCGAGGTGCACCACCGTGTCCACCGCATGCTCGGCCAGCAACTCGCCCAGGCGTGCCGACCGGACGTCGAGTTCCTCGAAGACGATCACCCCATCCGGGTCCTCGCAGCTGCACGGCTTGAGGTCCAGCGCGAGGATGCGCGTGATCCCGCGTCGATCCTGCAGAAGGGCGCGCGTGAGCACCTGCCCGAGGTAGCCGCTGGCACCGATGATGGCGACCGAACGCGGGGGCGGCGCGGCGTCAGGCATCGGTGACCAGGGCCGGGGGACGACGCGACCACCAGGTGGCGATCGCGAGGCCGCTCACCACGTGCCACACCCCCCACCAGGCCGCCGTGATCGCCATGCCACCCAGCCCGTCGAAGAAGGCAAAGACCAGCACGAGAGCCAGCCCGGAGTTGCGAATGCCCGACTCAATGGCCAGCGCCCGCCGGTCCGCCTCGGGAAGCTTGAGGATCGCGCCCAGGGAGTAGCCAAGCCCGAGCGCCACTGTGTCCTGCAGCGCCACGTACCCGGCGACATGACCCACGTAGCGCATGAAGAACTCCCAGTTGAGCCTGAGGGCGACGACGACGAACGCGATGAAGGAGAGTATGGAGAGGGCCTTCATCGGGCGGGAGAGGCGGCGGGCCGCTTCCGGAGCCCAAAGGGCGACGAGTCGCCCCAGCGCGAGGGGAAGGAGCACGATGAGCCCGAACGTCTGGATGATCTCCAGCCCGTCGAGTTCGAACGACGACAGGAGTGGGGCGGCCGACGGGGTAAGCGAGCCCCACAGGGCGAAGCTCAGCGGGGTGAGCACCAGCGCCGCCGCGGTGGAAAGCCCGGTGAGGGTGATCGACAGCGCCGTGTTCCCGCGCGCCACGTGGGTCAGGAAGTTCGACATGTTCCCCCCGGGGCTCGACGCCACGAGGAGCATGCCTAACGCGACCGAGGGCGGCGGATCGAGGAGGCGCACCAGCACCCAGGTCGCGGCCGGAAAGAGGACGAACACGGCCACCAACCCCCCAACGATTGCGCGGGGTCGCCTGGCAACTTCGCGAAAGCGCCTGAGGTCGAGGTCAAGCGCGATCCCGAACATGATCAGCGCCAGGACGACGTTGAGGGCGCCCAGCGACCCCTCGCTGAAGTTCAGCCGGACGCTGTCCACGCGGCGCGCGCTAGCCCCGCGGTTCGGCGTGCATGTCCTTGAAGTGCTTGAGCGCAGGCGCCCACATGTGTTTCACGGGATCGACATCCACGTGGATCACGCACGGCCGACGGAGCGCGACGCAGCGACGCAGGGCGTTCGTGAGTTCCTCGGGCGTCCCGGCGCGCTCGCCGTGCGCCCCCATCGACTCCGCGAGCGCATCGAAGCGGATCTCGCCGAGGTCGGCCTGGATGTTCTCGTGCGGCTCCAGGTGCTTCCTCACCAGCGTCTTCACCGGCTTCATCGCGAAGCTCTGGTTGATCTTCACCATGCCCCACTGCCGATCGCACATGACGAGATAGATGACCGGGAGCTCGCAGCGCACCGCCGTCTCGATCTCCTGGGGATGGAACCCCATCGCGCCATCCCCGATGATGCACGCGACGGTCGCCCGCGGACGCGCCACCTGCGCGCCTAACGCCTGGGCGACCCCGGCGCCGAGCATTCCGAAGTGCGCCGTCCACAAGACGGTGTTGGGCACGCGCACCTCATGGTAGAACTGGCCCCAGATGGTGGCATTGCCGCCGTCGAAGACGAGCACCGCATCGTCGCCGAGCTCCCGCCGGCAGGTGTGGCCCACATGGGCCGGGTGGAGGGGACGCCCCACGTCAGCCAGCTTCGCATCGAGCCGCAAACGCTCGGCGCGCCAGGCGTCGTGGTATCGGGCGATCGCCGCACGTCGCGGCGTGACGTCGATACGGGACGCGCGCTCGCGTACGGCCACCAGCAATTGGTCGAGGAAGCGCCCGACGTCGGCGACGATGCCCGACGCGACGGGGCGATGCACGCCGATCATCGCGGGATCGATGTCGACCTGGATCATCTGCTGCTTCGAAGGACGAGCCCAGTACGGAGCCTTGCCCCACCAGTCGGTCTCGCCCAGCCGACTCCCGAGCACGAGGACGACGTCGGCGTCATTGCGCACCTTCGTCGTGAGCTCGACCGCGATCATCGGGATGGCCCACGGCGCCGTTTCGGCGGTCGCCCCGCGCCCTGCCCACGACGTCGTGACAGGCATGTGGAGCAGCTCGGCAAGTTCCGTCAGCGCGGCGCCGCACTGCGCGTGAATCACGCCACTCCCGGCGTGCACGAGCGGTTGCCTCGCGTTCACGAGCAACTCCGCAGCCCGCTCCACCTGATCGTCCGATGCGGACATGCGGGAGTCGGCACGATACTGCGACGGTTTCGATTGCCAGCCGCGGGGGATCGCGAACGTGCCGTTCATGATGTGCTCGGGCACGTCCACGTGCACCACGCCAGGGCGCCCCGTGTGCGAGAGACGCAGCGCCTTGCGCATGATCTCCGGGATGCGACCGAACGACGGTACGCGACAACTGAACTTGCACATCGCTCCCGTCACTTCCACCTGCGGGAACGACTGGTAGGTGCCACCGCGGTCCGGTGCGACGGTGCCATCGCGACGACCACTCGTGATGAGCAGGACGCGATTCCCTTCCGCCTGCTCCACGGCAACACCGGGGAGGATGTTGGCCACCCCCGGGCCGTTGCTTGCCATGCACACGCCCAGCGTGCCCGTGAGGCGGGCGTACGCACCGGCCATGTGCGCCGCGCAGGTCTCGTGGCGTGGCGTCACCTGCCGAATGCCGAGGCCGGGGAGCGCCGAGTAGAACCCGAAGTACGTCCCGTCGATGATGCCGAAGACGTGATCGACCCCTTCGGCCTTGAGCATCCGGGCAACGACCGCCCCGCCGGTCACCTTCTCCGTGCGAGAACCCAGCCGTTGTGACAGGCGCTCGAGCATCAGCGCTCGTCAGCCGACGACGTCGGTGTCCGCTTGCCCTGAGATCCGCCGGTTCAGGTGCGACCACGACATGCCGACCGCGAGGACCACCGACACCGCGAAGAGCACCACGCGCGTGATCCCGCGTGTGCTCGACGCGCTCACGACGTTGTAGTCGATCAGCAACCAGATGACGCCCGCACACACCGCGGTCACAAGCACCGCGCCGAACACGCCGATGGAGCGACGCGCCGCCTGCAGCACCACCACCCATCCAACGACTAGCAGGATTCCAGCGAGGAACTTGAGCGCGTTGAACGATCCCGCGCCCTCACGCAGCGGTTTGAGCGCCCAGTGATAGTACGAGACCCCTTCAGCGTTGTACGTCGCGAAGACGAGCAGGAGCGCAGCGACGAGCCGCAGTCCCAGGCTGCTCCAGGAGAAACGATCGGTGGCCACGGCAGCGGAATGTCAGGGTGACTCGCGCTGGGACCCGAGGCGCGAGGAGTAACGACCTGCAGGCCAACTTACCGCCATACGCCCGTCCTGCAATCGGCCACGCCCTGACGCACCGCTCAGGTCGCGCCCGTCGCCGCGTGCGCCGCAAACGTCGGAGCCTTCCGCACCTTCGTGGCCTGTTCGAACGCGTACGCGTACCTAACGAGCTTGCCCTCGCTCCATGCCGGCCCCATGAACGTGACGCCCACGGGCAACCCGAATACGTGCCCAGCCGGCACGGTGATCGCCGGATAGCCGGAGACGGCACTCGCCGTCGAACTCCCGCCACCGAAATGGTCGCCGTTCACAAGGTCCGTGAGCCAGGCCGGGCCTCCGGTCGGTGCGATGAGCACATCGACCTTGCCGCCGGCAAAGGCTTTGTCGAGTCCCTGGGTGCGCGACAGCGCGCCGCATCGAGCCAGCGCCTTCTTGTACTCCGGCGAGGCGAGCGATCCCTTGGCCTCGGCGGCAATGAACGTCTCCTGGCCGAAGTACGGCATTTCCGTCGCCTTGTTCTCCTCGTTGAACTTGATGAGGTCCGCGAGCGTCTTGTACGGTGCGCTCGGGCCCAGCGTCGCCAGGTAGGCGTTCAGGTCCGCCTTGAGCTCGTAGAGCAGGACCGTGAACTCGGGACCTCCGAGGTCCTCGATCGAGGGAATGGCGATGGGATCGATGAGCATGGCACCGGCGCCCTTGAGCGCCGCGAGGACGCCTTCCATCACCTGGCTCACCTGGGGGCCTGCGTTGAACAACTGTCGCAGCACGCCGACCCTCACCCCCTGCAGCCCTCCCGGGACGCAGAACGACGAGTAGTCTGCCTCGACGTGCCCGGCGGCCGCCGCGGTTGCCGCGTCGCGCGGATCCGCCCCGGCGATGGCGGTGAGCAGTGCCGCCGCGTCGCGCACCGTACGACACATCGGACCTGCGGTGTCCTGCGTGTGCGAGATCGGAATGATGCCC
>JACMLI010000746.1 GCA_014379705.1 Gemmatimonadaceae bacterium | reverse complement strand
GCGCGGTCGCGACGTCCCACACGATCACGGAGCTGTCCTTGCTCGATGAGGCGAGGCGCCGACCATCGGCACTGAACGCCACGCCCGTCACAACGCCGCCATGTCCGCGAAGAGGCGGGCCCCGGGGGCGCGACGTGGACGCGTCCCACACGATCACCGTGCTATCGTCACTCCCTGTCGCGAACGACGTTCCATCCGGGCTGTACGCGACCACCTCGACGGCGGCAGCGTGCACGCGAAGGGGTTCGCCACGCTGCTGTCCCTTTGCCACGTCCCACAGCACGATGGCGCCATCTTCGGTGGCCGCAGCCAGCGTGCCTCCGTCCGGGCTGAAGGCAATGCCATTCACCATGCCCGTGTGGCCATGCAGCGGCTCACCGACGGCGCGCCGGGTGCCGGCATTCCAGACCATCACGGTGCTGTCCCAACTCGCTGATGCGACGAGCTGCCCATCGGGGCTGAACGTCACGGCACTGACGGCGTCCGTGTGGCCCGCGAGGTAGCCGCGAGCGCGCGCCGAGGACAAGTGCCACGTCAGCAAAGGCGATCGTTCCATGGGATAGCGCTCCGCCTCGACCGCATACAGCGCCGCGAGATCGAGCACGCCCTGGTCCATCGCCGCGATCGCCTTGCTCACGACGTGCCGCGCCGTGGCGAGCTCGGCTTGCGTGCGCGCCGTTCCCCTGGCGATGACGGCGGCGATCGTGGAGATCGAAAGGATGGCGATGATGCCGACCACGGTCATGCGTAGCCGATTGCGCTGGCGATTCACCGCGCGGCGGCTGTCGGCGATGAGGGCGCTCTCCGCGGCGTCCACACGGATCGCCGAGAGCCAGGGCTGGACGTAGTTGAGATCGTCGCGGGTGAGCAGGGTGCCCCGCTCGCGGTACATGGCGAGACGATCGCCGATGTACTTCTCCACCTTGCGTCGTGCCTGCGCCTCCGCCGACGCCTTGTCGAACACCTGACGCGCGATGGTGTCGTGGCTCAGTTCAAATCGCATGTTGCGCGTGTCAGGCTCCATGCAGCGGCGCGGTCACCAGATTGAAGGAAGGAGTCCGACCGCCCCTGACACGAGAGGGGCGCTGCATTGGCTATGGCATCGGCGAACCGAGGACCTCGTGGCGAGCCGGGCAAAGCTTGCCCGGAGCGAAAGGCACCGCAAGGCACAGGGGCATTGCCACTGCCCGCTCGGCCAGCGAGTATCACGTGCAGTTATCGCTCATACTCGAGGATTGGACCGATGATGCATCGACTGGTGCGGATTGCCGTGGTGGTGCTGCTCGCAGGTGCCGGCCTCGCCCTCGCGCGCGGGAGTGACCGCCGCGTGAGCGACTTGGACGCGTTGAGCGACGCCGAGCTCACGGCAGACCTGACCGCGGAACTCGACGACATCCTGGAACACCTCGAGCCGAACCAGGAGTACCCGGTCGCCCAACTGCGGGAGGAGATCCTGGACGCGCTGTCGGATGAGGGGGACGAGGGCGAGGAAGAGGAGGAGATCGACTTCGAGGACCTCGACGAGGAGATGGCGGAGGCCGGAACGACGACGGACGCGTGCGTCGCCAACGCCGTCAACCTCGCCGACGAATTTTCGTCGATCGACGCCGCCCCGGCGAATCGCGTCCAGTCCCTCGTGCGGAACGTGAGCTTCGAGGAGCCCGTGCAGGGTCGCAAGCGCAACGGCTTCGCCACGTCGCGGACGGCGATCGACCGCTCGGTGAAGGCGATCATCGTTGACGTGCGCAAGGTGCGTCGCTGACCTCAGCGGCCGGAGAGGAGCGGCAAGGGCCGGTTTGGGTCTGCCTCGAAGGCGTCGACCGTGAAGGCAAAGCCGAAGGGCTTCCCGAGCGAGTCGGCGGCGTAGGCTGTCTTCCCGCTGAACTCCGCGAAGGACCAGCCGAGCCCGCCCACCAGCAGGCCACCGCCGTCGCGGACGAACTGCTCGATGAGCGGCACGTGCGTGGTCACGAAGTCCTGCGGTGGATTCCAGTCGCTGGAGTACCAGAGCACGGACGTGCACCGGAGTTGGTCGGCGAGTGAGTCGGGACGCGCCACGGCGATCGACCATTCGCGCTTGACGATGAAGCTGTCGACCAGACTGATCGCCCCGATCGGGACGTACGTCCCCTGCCAGTAGAGGATCCGCGTTCCTGAGGGGCATCCTGGACGTTCGCGCCCCACCGCCAGCCAGCGCAGGGCATTTTCGGCGAAGACGAGGTTGTCCGCCCCGCGGCCCTGGATCTCCCGGTCAGACGTCAGCCCGTCATGCGCGTACACGAGCACGTGACCCTCGCCGTGCTCTCGCGCGACGATGAAGTCGCGTGAGTCCTCCCAGCCCTTCACGCTTCGCAGCCCGTCAGGCAGCCGGCTGATCGAGATCCAATCCCTGCCATCGTTGGGCTGCCGTACGCCGCATTCGCTGCGCACGCAGATGCTCCCTGCATTTCCGTTCCGCATGTAGAGCTTGAGCGAGGTGAAGAGGCTCCGCACGGCGCGCACCTTTTCCGCCTCGGCGCGTTCGGCGGCGGCCGTGGCTTCGACACTCCGCTCGGCGGCCAGTTTTGCATTCCGGCGGGCAACCATAAGGCCCACCATGCTCGCGACGCCGAGCAGCGCAACGAGTACCGTGACGCCTCGCGAGACCCAGCGCGCGTTGCGACGCCCGCGCACGCTCCGCCTGGCGAAGTCGCGCTCCTGCACATTGAGCCACGGGGCGCCCTTCTTCACGACGGGGGCGAGCATGGCGCTGCGCACCGGGTCGCTCCAGAGCAGGCCCCCCTTCATCGCCTTGTCCGCCTTCGACCATTCGGCGGCGGCGTAGCCGAGCTTCTGGCGCGTGACCAGCGGGATGGCATCCCCCCCGGCCTGCTGGATCCAGTTGATCAATCGCCCCCACGCGCGCACGAGGGCGTCGTGGGCCGGCTCGACATACGCGTCGCCATCGAACTCGCGACCCTCCACGACGAGCCGCGCCTCCGTCAGCCGACGACGCACCACCTGCACGCGCTCGTTTTCCGCCGGGTCGGGGTATTCCAGCTCCTTCGCGAGCACGCGGCGCTTGGCGAGGTTGCCGCCACCACTGCCCACCATGCGCAACATCACGCGCTGCATGGTGGCCTGGTGGAGGGCATCGAGCGCGTCGTACTCCTCGTCGGCGCGGGATCGCAGGGCGCCCACCACGCCACCGAGCGCGTCGTAGTCGCCCGCGGTGAGGGCCCGGTCGGTGGCGCGCCGCTGGATGTAGCGCACGTACATCTCGCTGAGCGCGAAGGACAACAGCGGGAGTGCGCCCGGCGTGTTCGCCACCTCGTCGAGCAACGTGTCGACGAGGCCCGGGGGGTCGAAGTAGACGACGCGCTTCGCCGCCGGCTGTTCGATGACGGCCTGCATGTCGCCCCGGCTCATCGGGGGCACGACGAAGCGCGCCTCCTTCCACCGCGAGGCGAGCACCGAGCGATCGAACTGCGGCTCGAAGTCGGTGCGCAGCGTGATCACGATGCGCAGTTGGTCGCCGTGCGAATCGAGGAGGCTGGCGAGGAGCTGGAGGGCGGTGTCGCGATCGCCCGTCGCGCGCGCCATGGTGACCAGTTCTTCACACTGATCGACGATCATCAAGAGCCGGCGCGCTGGATTCGCGCGACACCACGCGGCCACGGCGGCGGCCACATCGGCGGGGTTGGTGGGTCGCCGTGCGGACGGATTCAGGGTCGCGATCGAGTCAGCGATCGCGGGAATCGGTGTCCCCGCGGGGCGAATCACCGGGAGGATGTGCCACGCGGGGTCCGCATCGAAGTGCGGCAGCACGCCGGCCTTGAGGAGGCTCGACTTCCCCGTGCCCGAGGCACCGAGCACCGCGACGAAGGACCGTTGGGCGATGACCGTTCGGAGTGCGGCTGTTTCCTTGTCACGACCGAAAAAGAGGCCCGCGTCCTCACGTTCGTACGACGCCAGCCCGCGCCACGGGTTGTTCTCGAAGGTCAGTGGAGGCGCGGGCGGGAGGGTGAGGTCGCGCCCCGGGACGAAGAAGACGAACTGCCCCTTGTCGTGCTTGCGCAGGGGCCACAGGCCCGGCGTTTGCCGCGTGCCGGCGTGGATTGCCGCCGCCTGCAGTTCCTCGTCGAGGTAGACAAACAGCTCCATCGCCGTCACGAGGCCATCGCCATCCCTTCCGCCCATCACGTCGGCGCCCCCCTCGAGGGCCTTGAAGAGGGCGAGGGCGAACGGGGAGTGCGCCCCCTCGCCGTCGCGGCTGCCTAACGAGCCCGCGCTCAACTGGTCGAGGGCCTTCTGGTCCTGCGATGCCGAGGTGATCACCTGCCACGCCGCGTCGTGCACGTAGCGGTCGTACTTCTCCTGGTGGATCACCTCGTCCACCCGCTCGATGCTCCGCGTCCCCGACCAGCGAAAGGCCCCGGAGAAGCAGGAATCGAGGACCACCAGCATGTGCCGGCACGGCAACGAGACAAGCGCGTCGTGCACGAGCGGCATGTGCAGGAAGCTCTGCTCCTCACCGCGTCGCGCGTCGCTCGGCAGCAGGTAGCCATTGGGCCCGGTGTCGCCGTCGAGGGCAACGCCGTGGCCCGCCCAATAGAAGAGCACCCGATCGTCAGGCCCCACGCGCGCCGGAAGCTCGGTGGTGAGCAGTGCCGTCAGGCGCTCGTGCGACGCGTCGGAATCGATGAGCTGGATGACCTCGTAGCCGTGCCCGTCGGCGAGGGTCTGCGCCACGCGACGCGCGTCATTGGCCGCGGTCCGCAGTTCAGGAATGCCGTGCCCGTACCTGTCGATGCCGACGACGACGGCGATCGAATGGGCAAATGGGGACGGCTCGGGCATGGCAGGAGGCGGGGGGTTGCGCCTCCTAAGTGAGGGTGCGCCCCGACCTCGCGCAACCACGCGACCGACTTATGCCGCCTGGAGACGCTCCCGCGCCCACTCCACCGACGTGAGGTACATGTCCCCAAGGAGGCGTGGATCCACGCCTGACGATTCTGCCTCGGCGTTCACGACATCCCATCGACCCTGCTCATAGGCCTCGATCAGGCTGAGCACAGACGCGAAGGGCCCCGTGCGCAACACGAGCGCGCGCTTGATCTCCGACGCGAGGTCCATGCGATCGAGGATCTCCGACAACGGGGCGCGGAGCAACGCGTCGAGGAGGGAGAAGAGTCCAACCATGAACAGCGACTCCGAGGTGCGTCGATCTCCGTGCTGGCGTCCGATCAGCTCGGCGAGGTGGGCCCGGGCCAGCGCGACGCGCACCAACTCCACGTCGGTACCGCCGCGCGCCGCCACCGACGAGACCAGGAGGAGGGCCAGCCACTTGTGCAACTCCCCCCGGCCGACCATGCGAACCGCATGGCGGATCGATTCGATGCCGCGGCCCCCCATGGAGGCGGAGTTGATGGTGCGCAGCAGCTTCATCGTCATCGAGACATCGCCACGGAATGCGTACTCCAGCTGCGCGTCGGTGGAGTCGACGTCTTGCAACGTGTTCATCAGCTTCAGGATCGCCAGGTGCCCCGCGGCCAGTTCTCGCCGCGATAGGATCTCGGGACGCTGGAAGAAGTACCCTTGGAAGAGCGTGAACCCGAGCGAGCGACACGTGAGCTCCACTTCCCTCGTCTCCACGCGCTCGGCCAGGAGGGTGAGGTTGCGCCCCTGGAGGCGACGCACGAGCGCTTCGAGGTCGGCGAACGGCCGGTTGAGCACGTCCACCTTGATGATGTGCGCGAGCCGAAGGAGCGGCTCATGCGCCGGCGTGTACTCGAAGTCATCGAGGGCAACGATGTAGCCCGCCTTCACGACCTGCTCGACCGCGGCGATCGCCTCGGCGTCCGGCGCGACCGTCTCGAGGATCTCGATCACGACACGCGCCGGATCGAAGAGCGACCACGTGCCCTTGACGAGCATGTCGTGCGTGAAATTGAGGTACGCATGCGCTGCGCCCGTGACACGATCGAGCCCGATGTTCAGGAACGTCTGAACGAGGACTTCTGCCGCCATGACTTCCGCGCTCGCGTGGAGCGCGCTCTGGCTTTCACCGGACTTCCGGTAGAGCAGTTCGTACGCCGTGATCGCGCCATCGAGCTGGAAGATCGGCTGCCTCGCCACGAAGATATCGAAGCAGGCGGACGATTCGACGACGGTGGATTCTGCGGTCACAGGGAGTCTCGAGAGGGATGGCCAGGACCGCCGGTCGAGCGCGGCCGGCTCCCTCAGGAGTATCGACCTCAGGCGGGCGCGACTTGTATCACCCCCATACGCGGGTTAGTCTTTGCCTCCCGGGTCCCTCGCGGCCCCGGAACGCGCGAGTAGCTCAGCTGGATAGAGCGTCGGCCTCCGGAGCCGAAGGTCGTGGGTTCGAATCCCGCCTCGCGCATCGTTCGCCGGGCACCCAAGTGGGTGCCCGTTCTTGCTTTACACGACGGCGCCTCTCCGCAGCCCTGGGCGTCACGCGCGGGAATCTCAGCGCGGTTGTTCGCCGACTGGGCTTGGGGGAAACGCTGGGATCGGACGAACTGACCGATGGGTCACCGGGTGGCAGAGCCCTGGAAGTCAGGGCAGTCGAGCGGTCATTTGTCGGGGACCGGGGATCGCCATGCTGAAGTTGCGACCCGCCATCATATTGCCGACATCGAGCTCAGCCCCAATGTTGAGGGCGACCACGCACCACAAGCGCACGGCCGCACACCCGGCAACAGGGCGCAAACGGCTTCCATTAGATGGGAATCTTCTTGCTCGACCTCTGCCTTGCCGCTACCTTCGGCCAGCCTGCGGGCAGCGGCCGCAACCGCCGTTTGCCCGGAACCCGTAGTGACTGTCGTGGACATAGCCGATCTTAAGCGCAAGTCAGTGGCTGAGTTGCAAACGCTCGCCACTGACCTCCACGTGGAGAACACCGCGGGCCTGCGCAAGCAGGACCTGATCTTCCGGATCGAGCAGACCCTGCTTGACCAGGACGTGGTCCTCCGCAGCGAAGGCGTGCTCGAGATCCTCGCCGAAGGCTACGGCTTCCTGCGAAGCCAGGATTGGAGCTACCTGCACGGCCCCGACGACATCTACGTCTCGCCGTCCCAGATCAAGCGCTTCGACCTCCGCACCGGGGACACGATCCACGGTGAGGTACGTCCTCCGAAGCAATGGGAACGGTACCTCGCCCTCCTCAAGGTCGACACGATCAACGGGGACGAGCCGGATCCGTCGAAGCCGCGCCTCATCTTCGACAGCCTTCGTCCCCGCTATCCCGACCAACGTCTCCGGCTCGAGAACGGCGACTTGTCGATGCGCGTCGTCGACCTCGTGGCTCCGATCGGCAAGGGACAACGCGGGCTCATCGTCGCGCAGCCTCGCGCCGGCAAGACGATCCTCCTGCAGAAGATGGCCAACGCCATCGTGGAGAATCATCCCGAAGTCGCGCTCATCGTCCTGCTGATCGATGAGCGGCCTGAAGAGGTGACGGACTTCCATGAGAACGTGCCGGGTGCCGAGGTAATCAGTTCCACGTTCGACGAAGCGCCGGAACGCCACGTCCTTGTCGCCGACATGGTGATCGAGAAGGCCAAGCGGCTCGTGGAACATGGAAAGGACGTTGTGATCCTCCTCGACTCGATCACGCGCCTTGCCCG
>JACMLI010000745.1 GCA_014379705.1 Gemmatimonadaceae bacterium | reverse complement strand
TTGATGACGCGGGTCATCGCGGCAATCCCGCCCCCTCGGCGAACCCGAACGAGACGTTGGCGTTCTGGACCGCCTGGCCTGCCGCGCCTTTCACGAGGTTGTCGATTGCCGAGAGCAGGATGAGCGTGGGCACGCGCTGCCCCGCGGCCTTTCGCGCCGTGATGCGCACGACGTTGCGATGCACCACGTCGCGAAGGGCCGGGAGGTGCGGGGTGATCTCGACGAAGGGCTCACCGGCGAAGTGCTCGTCCCAGATGCGCAGCGGGTCGGGCAGCTCTTCGGTGAGCTGGACGGTGATCGTTGCGAGAATCCCGCGCGCGACCGGCAAGAGGTGCGGCGTGAAGAGCAGGTCCGCGTCGGCGTTGAACTGCTGCACGAGGGCGCGCATCTCCGGCAGGTGGCGATGCTCGTTCCCGACGCTGTAGGCACGATAGTTCTCCGTCACTTCGGCGAAGAGCAACTCGGGCTTGGGCGAGTTGCCTGCGCCGGTCACGCCGCTCGCAGCGTCGACGACGATGGCAGAGCCTGGCCGGATGAGCTCCCGGGCCAGGAGCGGCATGAGCGACAGCAGGATCGCCGTCGGGTAGCAGCCAGGATTCGCGATGACTTCCGCGCCTCGCAGGGAGTCGCGAGACACTTCGGTCAGGCCGTATGGGACCTTGAGCGAGGTGTGGCCGGGCCGCAGGTCGGACGAGAGGTCGATGGCCCGCGCTCCATGTTCCTGGGCGCGCTCGACCCACGCCGCGGATGCACCATGGGGCAGGGCACTAAAGACTAGCTCGGCGCTGCGCAGCGGGGCGTCATCTGGTGCGATGAAGCGGACTTCGCGTCCGCCCAGGAACGCATGTTCCCCTCGCTGGGTGTTCGCGGTGGCGAAGGCCAGCTCAAAGTGCGGGTGGCCGTTGAGGATGGTACAGAGCTCACGCCCCGCGTATCCGCTGGCCCCCAATACGCCCACAGGAATCTTATGCACCCATAATGCATATTATTGCAGGGGTCGGGTGTCAAGAGTCGGGCGCGCCCGCTCCAGGAGCCGTCGGCCGCTGGCCGGGGTTGCCGAGGTGCCGTAATCTCCCCGCGCCGAGCAAGGAGAGACCGCGTGAACAAGAGAGAACGTCATCAGGCCATCCGCGAGATCATCGGGTCCAGGGTCGTGGGTTCGCAGGAGGAGCTGCGAGTCCTGCTGCACGAGGCCCAGTGGGACGTGACGCAGTCCACGCTGTCCCGTGACCTGCGCGAGATGCGCGTGGCGCGCATGCCGACTCCCGAAGGGCCGCGGTATGTATCGCCGGAGCATCTCGGTGACGGAGCGGCCGACGACCGCACCCTGATCGAGGAGGTGCTGCCGCAGTTCTTCTCGTCCATCGACGGCGTCACCGAGCTCCTCGTCCTCAAGACCATCTACGGCGGAGCCCAACCCGTGGCCGAAGCGATCGACGACGCCGGGTGGAAGGAGGTGGTGGGCACGATCGGCGGGGAGAACACGATCCTCATCGTCTGTCGCTCGCCGGCAGCACGCGAAACGCTGGAGAAACGACTGCTCAAGATCGCCGAGGGCTGATTCGGCCAGCGGGTTGATTTCGACATTCGCGGTTGGTAAATTATGCACGCTTACTGAATACATATCCCACTCGGAGCATAGCCATGCAGAAGATTGCCCTCGCCTACTCGGGCGGGCTTGATACATCCGTCATCGTCCCCTGGCTCAAGGAGCATTACCCCGGCGCCAAGGTCATCTGCGTCGCGGCGGACGTCGGACAGGGCGAGGAGGAGCTGCGCGGCGTGCGGGAGAAGGCCATCGCGTCAGGTGCCGACGAGTGCTACGTCGAGGACATGCGGAAGGAGTTCGTCGAGGACTTCGTCTACCCCACGCTCCGCGCCGGCGCGGTCTACAACCGGAAGTACCTGCTCGGCACGTCCATCGCCCGCCCGATCATTGCAAAGCGCCAGGTCGACGTGGCGCTCGCCGTGGGCGCCGATGCGCTCGCTCATGGATGCACGGGCAAGGGCAACGACCAGGTGCGCTTCGAGCTCACCTACATGACCTTTGCGCCACAGCTCCCGGTGATCGCCCCGTGGCGTGAAGCCGCGTGGAAGATCCGCTCGCGCGAAGACGCCCTCGCCTACGCGGCGGCGCACAACGTGCCCGTCTCTGCGAGCACCAAGAAGATCTACTCGCGCGACCGCAACCTCTGGCACATCTCCCACGAGGGTGGCGTGCTCGAGGATCCGGGTCAGGCCCCGCCGAAGGACTTGTTTCTGCTCACGACCGATCCGGCCGACGCGCCGAACACCCCTGAGATCGTGACGATCGGCTTCGAGAAGGGCACGCCGGTCTCCGTGAACGGTGAGGCGCTCGATCCGGTGGCGCTGGTCATGGCGCTGAACGACATCGGTGGTCGCCATGGCGTGGGCCGCGCCGACATCGTCGAGGATCGCCTCATCGGCATGAAGTCGCGCGGCATCTACGAGACGCCCGGCGGCACGTTGCTCTACACGGCGCTCTCCGAGCTCGAGATGCTCGTGCTCGATCGGCGCACGCTCGCCGCGAAGGACAACATCTCCCCGCGCTATGCGGACCTCGTGTACGAGGGTCGCTGGTGGACGACGGAGAAGAAGGCCTACGATGCGTTCATCGACGTGGTGCAGGGGCGTGTGACGGGCACGATCGGGCTGTCGCTCTTCAAGGGCACGGCGTCGATCGCGAGCCGCCAGAGCGATCATGCGCTGTACGACGAAGCGTTCGTGACGTTCGGTGAGGACGAGGTGTACCAGCAGAGTGACGCCGCAGGCTTCATCCGCTTGTTCGGCCTCCCGCAACGAGTTCGCGCGCTCAAGGACCGCAAGCTCGTGGCCGAGGGCAAGCTCGAAGCGACGCCGGAAGTGACGCTCGAACTCGCGTGACCGGTCTCGAACCGGTCAGCGACGCATTGGCTGCGGGAGTAGCTCCCGCAGCCGCCGGATCGCATCGCCTGTGGGGCGGGCGCTTCGGTGCGCAGACGGCCGCCGCGCTCGAAGCCGTCAACAAGTCCATCGGGACGGACTTCCGGCTGTGGCCGCACGACGTGGAGCTCTCGCAGGCGTGGGCCATGTCGCTCGCGGCGGCAGGCGTGTTGTCGCAGGACGATGCACGGAAGATCGTCGCCGGGCTCGACGCCGTTGCGGCGAAGATCGCCGCGGGTGCACAGCCCGACGCGTCGGACGAAGACGTGCACACGATGGTTGACCGCCTCCTCCACGACGAAGTGGGGGAGCCGGCATCACGACTGCATACCGGTCGTTCGCGCAACGACCAGGTGGCGACGGGCACGCGCATGTGGGTCATGAAGGCCTGCACGACACTCGATCAGTCCATTCGCGACCTCCAGGAGGTGTTGCTCGAGCAAGCGGAGGCGCTGCAGGGCGACATCATGCCGGCGTACACGCACATGCAGCGTGCCCAGCCCGTGCTCGCGGCACATTGGGTGCTCGCGCATTTCTGGCCCCTCGATCGCGATCGCCAGCGCCTGGCGCAGGTGGCGCGGTCTGCGGCGTCGCTCCCGTTGGGCTCCGGAGCGATCGCCGGCTGTGCGTTCCCGATCAACCGCGCCCGGTTGCAGGAGGCCCTCGGCTTCCGGCAGGTCTCCGAGAACTCGATCGATGCCGTGGCCGACCGCGACTTCATCGCCGAGATGTTGTTCGTGATCGCCCTGCTCGGCGCGCACCTCTCGCGCATCGCCGAGGACTTCATCCTGCTCGGCACGAGCGAGTTTGGGTTCGTGAAGTTCGGCGACACCTTCACGACCGGCTCGAGCATGATGCCGCAGAAGCGGAATCCCGACGCGCTGGAGATCGCGCGCGGAAGCGGGGCGCGATTCCTTGGGGACCTCGTGGCGCTCCTCGGGACGCTCAAGGGCCTTCCGAGCGGCTACAACAAGGACCTGCAGGACGACAAGCGCGCGCTCTTTGGCGCCTTTGACGCCATGCAGCTCGTGCTTCCCGGTGTCGCCGGCACGATCGCCGAGATCACGTGGCAGCGCGCTCGCATGCGGGAGGCGGTGTCGAGCGTGATGATGGCCACGGACCTCGCCGACTACCTCGTGGATCGCGGCGTGCCGTTCCGTGACGCGCACAAGAGCGTGGGCAGCGTCGTCCGTGAGGCGGAAGTCACGGGGAAGGAACTGCACATGCTTCCGCAGGCGGCCTACACCGCGGCGCATCCCACATTTGGCGACGATGTCTTCGAGGCGCTGTCACCGAGCAAGTCGGTCGAGCGTCGCAACGTGGACGGGGGCACGGGCCCTGATGCCGTCCGTCGCCAGCTTGCGGCAGCGCGCGCCTCGCTGCCGCGCTGACCGTGGTGCGATCGGGGAAGCCAACGGGCGATCGAATACTCGATCGCCCGTTTTGCATTCACGGCGTGCCGCTGGCGATCATTTCACCGGGCATCCGGTGACATCGTAGTACGACGACAGCGCGCCATCGCGGAACTGCTTCACGTGCCGATCGATGGGGCAGAGCAGGGTGACCGAGCGCGGGCCCGGCGTGCCTGACGAGAAGCCATAGCCCATGTTGAAGATCGCGCGGATGAACGTGCTCTGGGCCGTGGTCGGGAAGGTCGCGACGTTCTCGAAGAAGAGGCGCCAATTGGTATCCGACTGGAACAGGTACTGCTCCACGTTCGACGTGTACATCGCCGTGATCGTCGCGTCGTGCGCGCGCACCCAGTTCCCGACGGCGCGGAGGGCATGTGGCCCGGCGAAGTCGCCGGTGACGGGCACGATGAGGTTCCGAGTCTCGAGGTCCTTGAGGAAACGGTAGTTGTCCTCGGTCGCGAGGTAGCCGCGCGGCGTGCCGCTGGCGTCGGCTTCCATCACCAGGGACCCGTAGCTGGGCATGTAGCGACGCCCGCCCCATCCGCCGCGCCCGGTTCCGAAGTTGTAGGTCAGGTCGGGGCCGGCGCCAAAGAACGCCGTGTACACATATTCGATCCCGGCAAACTCCTCGTCGGTGAGGGGCAGGGTGCGCGCCTTCGTGAGGTGGTCCCGCATCTCTCGCAGCGACCGCTGGTACAGCATTGAATCGGGCGCGATCGCGGCATAGGCCGCGATCATGGCCGCGATCGACGTCGTGGTATCGAGTCCCGCGGGGCGCGGACGGGCGAAGATGCGCGACAGGAAATCCGCGCGCGTGGGGCTCAGCTCGAAGAGCGCCTTGTAGAACAGGTGCTGCATCACGTTCAGCCGGCGGATGTCGACAATGAAGGCGATGCGCGGCCGCATGGCCACGATGTACGTGAAGTTCTGGTCTGGCCCCACGCCCAGGTACACGCCCCCACGCGGCGTGGTCGTCAGCAGCTCCGGAATCGGGTGCTGCATCGTGACTTCGTTGCCGACGAGGTTGTCAGAGCGGAAATAGCCCGCGGGCTCGGAGAGCTCGGCGCTGAGCGCCCAGAAGGCGCTGTCGGAAAGGCGCTCTGGAATGGGACCGCGAAATTCCGAGCTGCTCGCCCTCGCGTTGACTGCGAGTACTCCCGCCACCGCCAAGGTCCCGATCGCCAGGCGCGTTCCGCCGCGCCGCCCGTGCACGTCCACGGGCATCACCTTCCGGCTCCACGCTCTCAAGCGCGTCAGTCCGCTCATCGCCGCTTCTCCTTCCGGGTGTTCCTGCAGCTGCCGTTTGGCGTCAGTTTCCCAGGTCTCGCCGCACGGGGGCGGTCTCACGTTGGTACGGGGGCGTCCAATCGGCAAGCCGATCGGGGGCCGCGGCTCCGCTCGTGGGACGACCCGGGAGGAACCCTGATGGCGATCCGGGCGTACGGTGCGCGAGGTCCTTCCCCACAATGTCGCCAACCAGCACATGTTGACGTGGATCGTGCTGGCCCAGCTCGCGGTGATCGACTCGACGTACAGCACCGACGCCCTGCGACGCTTCGTGGCCGAGGCGGCGGCGAAGAATCGACAGGTGCCGACATCCCTCCAGTCGTACCGCGCGACGGTCGAGAGCGAGATCGGCATCGTGACACGTCGCGCCGACGGGACGGAAGGGACGATATCCGTCGAGCAGGTGCATAACGAGGTCCGCTGGCGGCGACCGGGCCAGTTCGAGCAGCACGTCCTCGGCTACCGTTCCCAATCCCTTGGCTTCCAGTTCGCCTCGCTCAGCTTCCTGCGACAGCCGTGGGCGATTCCGATCCTCTACGGGAACCGCATGTCGGTCCTCCTGGGCCGCGACACCTCGCGCGCGTCGCAGCGCCGAGCGCCGGCAGGTGACGGCCGTGCACCCACTCGCGATGGATCGCGATCGCGTATATCGGTTCACCGGCGGCGACACGGTGATCACGATGCGCGTGGGCGACCGTGACCTCCCGATCGTACGCGTGATGGTGACGCCGCGACCCGATGCGCCACCGCGCACCGTGGCCTTCAACGGGGAGCTCGACCTCGATGCCACGCGGCACGCCCTCGTGCGCATGCGCGGACACTTCGTGACGATCGCCCCGCGTCGCTCGCTGGCAGAACGGGTGCTCAGTGCCGGAGGATACGAAGCGATCGCCTTCCTCGAGCTCGAGAATGCGGAGTACGAGGGAGAGTACTGGCTGCCCGCGTACCAGCGGTTCGAGGCGCAGGCGGGATTCACCTCCACGACGGAGGCGCGTTCGATTTTCCGGATCATCTCACGCTATCGCCAACTCGCCGTGAACGACACGGTCCTCATTGCCGCGGGGGACACGCTCGTTCCGATGCCCTACACGCTCAACGTCGCGTCGGGGGACGCGTTGGCGTCCTTCGATGCGTGGCGGTCTGACCTGGGAACGCTGGGTCGCGACGCCCGGTCCGACGACTTCGACGACATCGCGCCCGACACCTGGCGTGCTACTGGTGCCCCGATGACGCGCTTTCGAGTGGGGCGCCTTACCGATGCCGTGCGCTTCAACCGCATCGAGGGGCTCTATACGGGGTGGGGCGTCGAGCGGCGCTTTCGCGACCAGTGGCCTGGCCTCGTCCTGCAGGGCACCGCAGGATGGGCATGGAGCGAAGGGACGGCGCGCGGGCGCGTGTCGGCCGAGTGGTCGCGCGGTCGGAGCCGATGGGGCCTGCGCGCAGGCCGGTCCCTCGACCTCACGAATGACTTCCGCAGCGCGTTCGACAGCGGGAGCGTGATCGCGCCGATCTTCTCGCTGGACAACTACGACTACGTGGATCGGCGTTTCGCCGCGGTGAGCGTGGTGCGCACGCTCGATCATGCGAGGAGCGTCGTGAGGGTGGAGACGGGCCCTGCCCATGACGCGTACGTCCCGCGTTCCCTGCGGCGCGGCGTGTTTCCCGCCGATTCCCTGTTCCGTGAGAATCGCGGCGTGCGCGAAGGGTCGTACTGGCGCAGCGTGGCCTCGCTGGAGTGGCATCCCGATGTCAACGCCGAGTTCATGCGCACGGGCGTGGGAGGCCAGGTGACGGCCGAACAGGGATCGGGTGCCCTGGACTACACACGGATTGACGGACGGCTCAGTGCACGGAAGAATCGCGGCCCGCTGACGGTCGCCGCGCGACTCGATGGAGGCATTGTCTTCGGCGACGAGCCGCCGCCACAGCAGCTCTTCGAGCTCGGGAGCACGCAGGGATTGCAGGGCTACGACTACAAGGCATTCGTCGGCAACCGCGCCGCGGTCGGGCGGACGCTGGCCATGCTGCGGCTTCCGGTGTGGCAGGCCCCCGTGCGCGTTGGGCGATGGTTCCTTCCCGGCGTGTCACCCGCACTCGCGGTCGGGGCGCAGGCGGCGTGGTCGGAGTTGCGTGGGGCAGGGGCGACCCGGGCGAATGTTGAGCTGTGGGATCCGGTGCGCCCGACGACCGATGGCGTGCGATCCTCCGTCACCCTTGGGGTGCGCGCGTTCGGGGGGGCGCTCGGCCTGGGGCTGGCGCGTCCGCTCGACCGGCGCGGTTCGTGGAAGCTGCGCGTGGACTTCGGCCAACTCCTCTAGCTAGCGATCGTCGCGATCGCGCGCGACGATCGTGGCGGCCACCATGTCCGCGGTCACGTTGGTCGTCGTCGCGAACATGTCCGGGATGACGTCGACCGCGAAGAGCAGGGCAATGCCTTCCACCGGAATGCCGTTTGCCGCGAGCAGCGGAGAGATGAGCAGCAACCATCCGTGGGGAATCCCCGGCACGCTGAAGCTCGAGAGCATCGCCGTGAGCGCGATCGACAGTCGCGCCGCGGTGGAGAGTTCCACGCCGTACAGCCGCGCAAGGAACAGTGCGGCCACCGTCCACACAATCGGCGACGTCACCTTGAACGTGGAGACGGCGAGGGGAAGGGCCACGCTGCTCACCGATTTGGGCAGTTGCAGACGCTGTTCGGCGCCTTCCACGAGCGCCGGCAGCGAAGCGAGCGAGGAGCGCGTGCTCACCGCCACGGCCTGTGCAGGAAACACGGCGCGCGCGAACTCACGCATCGAGACGCGACCGAGGAGCGCCACGGTCGGGTAGAGCAGCAGCGTGAAGCTCGCGCAGGCGATGGCCATCGCGATCACGTAGTACGTCAGGGCGCCCGCGGTCTGCAGGCCGGCTCGGGACACGAGCGGGAGCATCAGGGCGAACACCCCAATGGGGGCGATCGCGATCATCCAGCGCACCACCACGAGCGTGGCGTCGCGCACGGCGCGAAAGAAACCGAGCACGGGGGCACGCACCTCGTCGTCCACCTTGATCAGGGCGAGTCCGAACGCGATCGCGAAGACGACCAGCGGCAGCATGGCTCCGTCCGCCGCCGCTTTCACCGGATTGGTCGGCACGAGGTTGACGAGGAACTGCGAAAAGGTGGGAATGCTCTGCGCGGCGGCGCCGACTTCCCTGGCACCCTGGAGGGCACTCGCGCGCAGCGCTTCACTGGTCGCAGGGTCGATCTCGAGCCAGGTGAAGAGCAGGGGCACGTACAGGAGGCCCACGATGAGCGACAGGGTCAGCAGTCCGATGAAGGTCACGAGCGCGCGCACCCCCACGCTCCGCACGATGCGGGCATCAGCCGCCGTGCTCACGCCCGTGACGAGGAGCGACACGACCAGGGGCACCACGGTCATGCGGATCGCGTTCACCCAGAGCGTCCCTACGGCCTCCGATGCAACGAGGACCTGCGCGAATGGAGCGCCGGCCGCGAGGGGCTGGATGAGCAACCCGGCGACGAGGCCTGCACACAGGGCGAGAAGGACCTTGGTGGTGAGCGACACGTCCTGGGGCCAAGAGGGGAGGCGGGATGCTGCGACCAGCGATCTGCCGCGTCAAGCACGATGGACCGCCTCACGTCCCGGCTAGATTGACGGTCGCATCCCCGAACGGCCACACGCGAGGACCAGACGACATGACGCCGAGCGATCACCCGCCCCGCCTCTCGACCCGCGCCCGGGAGATCGAGCCGTTCTACGCGGTGGAGGTCTATCGTCAGGCACTCGCGCTCGCCGAGACGCGCAAGACGATCCTGATGTGCATCGGGGAGCCCGACTTTCCGACCCCTGCCCACGTGGTGCAGGCGGCCGCCGATGCGGCGCACGCCGGCGCGACGCACTACACCATGCCGTTAGGCATCCCGGCCCTGCGCCAAGCCATCGCGGCCCACTATGCCGAGCGCCATCGCGTGGCGGTGGACCCGGCCCGCATCATCGTGACGGTGGGGGCATCGGGAGCGCTCATGCTCGCCTTCGGCGCGCTCGCCGAACCTGGCGACGAGATCCTGATGGCGGATCCGGGATACCCGTCCAATCGTGCATGCCTCACCTTCTGCGGCGCGACGGCCGGGCTGGTCCCGGTGGGCGTCGCCGAGCATTTCCAACTCACCGCCGCGCTCGTCGAGCGCCATTGGGGTCCGCGCACCCGTGGGGTGATGATCGCGTCGCCTTCGAACCCCACGGGGACCACCATCGATCCTGCGGAACTGCGGGCGATTCGCGACGTGGTGCGCGCGCGCGGGGGCGCACTCCTGGTCGACGAGATCTACCACGGGCTGACGTATGGCCAGTTGCCCCCGAGTGCCGCAGGACTTGGCGAGGACGTGTTCGTCGTGAACTCGTTCTCCAAGTACTACTGCATGACGGGGTGGCGCCTTGGCTGGCTCGTCGCCCCGGCGGACTACGTGCCGGCGATCGAGCGGATGCAGGCGCATTTCTTTATTTGTCCCCCGGCCCCGTCGCAGTGGGCGGGGGTCGCCGCGCTCACGCCGGAGAGCACGGCGATCTTCGAGGCCCAGCGTCGGGAGCTCGAACAGCGTCGGGACTACCTCGTGCCCGCGTTGAATGGCCTCGGCCTTCGCGTGGCGTGCAAGCCCGATGGGGCATTCTACTGCTATACGGACGTGTCGGCCTTCACGCACGACAGCTGGGACTTCGCCATGAAGTTGCTCCAGGCTACCGGCGTCGCGGTGACCCCCGGGCGCGACTTCGGGACCAATCGCGCCTCGGAGTTCGTGCGCATCTCGTTCACCTCCTCCCTCCCGGCGCTCCAGGAGGGGGTGGAGGCAATGCGATCCTTCCTCGCGCGCGGCTAAAGCGCACGACCGAACGCTTATCGGGCGCGGGCGCGCTTGCGTCCTCGCTTGACGGCTGCCTTTCGCGCGCGCGCCGGGGCAGCGGCCTTCCGCCTGGCTGGCGCCTTCTTCGCG
>JACMLI010000744.1 GCA_014379705.1 Gemmatimonadaceae bacterium | reverse complement strand
CCGCGCGGAGCGGGGCCGATCGGTCGCGGGGGTCAGCAGGGCGCCGGAGGCGTCGAGGCCGTCGTTGACGGCGCCGGCGAGGAGCGCTCCCGCATCTTCTGACGGGACGAGGACGAGTACGCGGAGGCTGGTCGGCTCCGATTCCACACGTTCAACGCGCTCAACCTGGGCGCGCACAATAGCGGCAATTCGCTGGTCATTGGAAGGGAGCACGTGCACCACATGGGGGCTACGCGCCGTCCCTTCTTCCCGAAGGTCCTGCTCCACGGTGTCCTCACTTGTCAATCAGATAGGGAGCCGCCGGTCAGTGGCACGCTCCACGAACGGAGAAGTATAGCCAACTGGCCCCTGCCCAACCAATTTGCGGACGCCCCGGCGTAGCCCCGAGGCTCGTACGATCCGGCCGGGACAACCCCGGCTGGACCTGCCCCCGCCCTTGGGCGTGGGCGTTCTCGCCCGGCTCCCCTTCATGTCCCCCGTTTTCGTCCCCTCGAGCAACATCGCGCTGCTGCGCGAGTCCGCCACCATTGCCGTTTCCCAACGCGCCAAGGCCCTGAAGGCGGCCGGGCGCCAGGTGATCGACCTCGGGGCCGGCGAACCCGACTTCGACACGCCGGCCTTCATCCGCGACGCCGCGACGGCGGCCCTGAACGCAGGGGCGACGCGATACACCGCCACGGAAGGGATCCTGCCCCTGCGTGAGGCGATCGCCGCGCAGGCCCGCGCGATGGGCCCCGCGGGGGCGGACGTCGAGGCGCTCGACGTGGTGGTCTCCAACGGGTCCAAGCAGTCGATCTTCAACGCCTGCACCGTATTGTTTGGCCCCGGGGACGAGGTGCTGGTGCCGACGCCGTCGTGGACGTCGTACTACGAAATTGTTCAACTCGCCCGGGCGGAGCCCGTGGAAGTGCGCGGGGCGCGCGAACGCGACCTCAAGGTGACCCGTGCGGACCTCGAAGCCGCCGCAACGCCGAAGACCCGTGGATTGATGCTCAATTCCCCGTGCAACCCCACGGGCGCGGTGTACACGGCGGCGGAATTGCGCGACCTGCTGGACCTCGCGCACGAGCGCGGCTGGTGGGTGCTCTCCGACGAGATCTACCGCCGCATCTGCTACAGCGGCGACGCAGCGAGCGCGCTCCAGGTGGCGGCCGCGCGCGACAACCTCGTGGTCATCGACGGCGTGGCCAAGGCGTACGCGATGACGGGCTGGCGCGTGGGGTGGACGGTGGCGCCGCGCGCGGTCTCGAAGGCGATGGGGGCGTTCCAGTCGCACGCGACCTTCCACACGGCCGCCGCATCCCAGCACGGCGCGCTCGAGGCGCTGCGCCAGTCGGAACGCTCCGACGCCGAGATCGCGCGGATGGTCGCCGAGTACAAGGCGCGTCGCGACGCGGCCCTGGCCATCTTCGCCACGGAGCCCACCTTGCCACTCGTTAGGCCCGACGGCGCGTTCTACTTCTACTTCGATGTGTCCGCCGCCTTCCCGGGAGATCCCGACGCCGGGACGAGCTTCGCCAAGCGCCTCCTCGAGGACCACGGAGTCGCCATGGTCCCCGGCGCCGCCTTCCGTACTCCGGACTGGATCCGCGCGTCCTATGCAGCTCCCCAGGCTGAAGTCGTGGAAGGGATAAGTCGCGCGGTGAGCCTTTGGAGGTCCCTGCAGTGAATCGCGCATTCGGCCCTTACGGGATAACTTTGGAGCCATGATCACCACGATCGTCCTCATCAAGGCCGACCCCAAGCGCATTCCCGATACGGCGCGCGAGATCGCGGGGATCGATGGCGTCCAGGAGGTCTATTCGGTCTCCGGGGAATGGGACCTCGTCGCCATCGTTCGCGTCGCGGAGTATCAGGACATCGCCGAAGTGGTGACCGAGCGCTTTCCGGCGGTCACCGGCATCACGCGCACGCAGACGCTGACCGCGTTCCGTGCGTACTCGCGCAAGGATCTCGAGCAGGCGTGGGATATCGGCGTCGATTAGGGGGGCGGACGGGCGTGCGGGCTGCCTGCCCATGAACTCCCTCCGCAGCGCGCTGCGAAAGCTGCAGCTTCGCCTGCCGCAACTCCGGCAGGTGCAGGGTGCCGGCGCCTCCCTCGAAGTCGCGCTGGCTCGCGTCGAGCGCCCCGAGAGTCGTCCCGCGCGTCTGATCGAAGGGACACACTTCACCGCGCACGCCGTCCCGGTGGACGGGCCTGCCGTGGTGACCGCTTTCCTCGATGG
>JACMLI010000091.1 GCA_014379705.1 Gemmatimonadaceae bacterium | reverse complement strand
GGATGACATTGGTTTCGTCATCCCGGACAAGCGAGCAACGCGAGCGCCGATCCGCGACCGAGCGGTTTAAATGACCCTGGGTCCCGGTTCTCGGCTCGCTTCGCTTGCCGGACCGGGATGACATTGGTTTCGTCATCCCGGACAAGCGCGCGCCAGCAAGCGCCGATCCGGGACCCAGTGTCGTGAACCTGCCCGTCAGTCCACCCGACGCAGCGCCGTGCGGATCCCGTCCACGATACGGTCGACCTGAGGCTTCTCGATGATCAGCGGCGGCGACAGCGCGATCATGTCCCCCGTCACGCGGATCAGCAGCCCGTTCTTGAAGCAGTCCACGTGCGCGGCCATGGCGCGAGCACCCAGCGCCCCCGGACGCGACGCCAGCTCAATGCCGGCCACCAACCCGAGGTTGCGGATGTCGACGACGTGCGGCTCGCCCTTGAGCGAATGCACCGCCTCCTGCCAGTACGGCGCCAGGTCGGCAGCGCGCTCGAACAAGCTTTCGTCGCGATAGAGGTCGAGCGTCGCGAGGGCAGCGGCGCAGGCGAGCGGATGCCCGGAATACGTGTACCCGTGGAAGAACTCGATCCCCGCCTCCGTCGCGTTCACCACGCTCTCGTAGATCCCGTTCCGCACGAACACGGCGCCCATCGGCACCGCGCCGTTGGTGAGGCCCTTGGCGACGGTCATCATGTCGGGCGTGACGCCGAAATACGTCGCGCCGAACGCGGAGCCTAAACGCCCGAAGCCAGTGATCACCTCGTCGAAGATCAGCAGGATGCCGTGGGCGTCGCAGATCGCGCGCAGGCGCTCGAGGTACCCCGCGGGCGGCACGAGCACGCCGGCCGATCCCGCCACGGGCTCGACGATCACCGCGGCGATCGTGTCGCCACCGTGCGTCGCACAGAGCTGCTCGAGCCCCTCCGCCAGGAACGCCCCGTGCAACGGCTGCCCCTGCGTGAACACGTTCTCGGCGAGGCCATGCGTCGCCGGGATGTGCGCGTCGGTGTGGGGCAGCAGGTGCTGCGCGTACACCTTGCGGTTGTTCTCGAGGCCGCCCACGGAGATGCCGCCGAAGCCGACGCCGTGGTAGCCCTTCACGCGGCCTACAAGGCGCGTGCGCTTGGAGTCGCCGCGCGAGGTGTGGTACGCAATCGCGATCTTGAGCGCCGAGTCCACGGCTTCCGAACCGGAGTTGCCGAAGAACACGTGGTCCAGGTCTCCCGGCAGCATGCCCGCGATGCGCGAGGCGAGCTGGAACTGCAGCGGGTGACCCATGTTGAAGCCGGGCGCGTAATCGAGCGTCGCCGCCGCCTTCTGGATGGCGGAGACAATCGGCTCACGACAGTGCCCCGCGTTCACGCACCAGAGCCCCGCCGTCCCGTCGAGGATCTCGTTGCCATCGACGTCCGTGTAGTACATGCCGTGCGCCGTCGCGAGGAGTCGCGGCGCCTTCTTGAACGCCCGGTTGGGCGTGAAGGGCATCCACAGCTCTTCGAGCGAGATTTCTACGGGGGCGATGGTGGCCATGTTCGGGTGAATCGTGAATGGTGAATGGACCTACGATTGGCGCTGGATCACGCGGGACTGGGCTTCGGCGTCATCGGCGACTTCTTCGCGTTCCAACTCGGCTTCCTCTTCCTGCTCGCGCTCCGCGGTCTCGCGTTCGATGGCGTCGCGTTCGGCACGATAACGCCCGTACCACTCCCGGGTCACCTCTCCGGCGAGGTCGCGATTGCCGAGGCCGAAGGCCAGCGCCATCGCGAGGGCAATGGCACCGAACAGGATCGCGAAGGCCGTCGTGACGATGTCCGTCGCGATGCCGAGCTCCTGGAGGGCCATGAACACCGCGAGCACGACCACGCCCCATCGCCCCACACGCGCCAGCGTCGGGCCACCCTGGACGGCGCCCGCCGACGCCATGATCAGCCCGCCCGTGAAGCGGCCAAGCACGATGCCGACGATGAGGATCACGATCGCCGACATGAGGCTCGGGATGTATCCAACCAGCTCGGCGAACACTTCGGCGAGGGACTCCATGCCCAGCGCATTCGCGGCGAGCATGATGACGCCGAACATCACGAACCAGAACAGCAGCTTGCCGACGACCCGCGTGGGGTTGAAGTGCGAGCCGGTGCGCTCCACCGCCTCCATCACCCCGCCACGCTCGAGGAGGTTGTTGAGGCGCAGCTTGCGCAGGATCCGCTCGACGCCCTTCTCCACCAGCTTCGCGAGCAGGTACCCGGCAAAGAGGATGATCAGCGCCCCCAGCAGCGCGGGCACGATGTCGGCCAGCTGGGCGAAGCTCTGGTTCAGGCGCTGAACAAAATCCACGGCGGGTCCACGGCGAGGGGGGTCGAGCCGCGAAATCTATTGTGCTTGGGGGGGACGGGTGGACGGGTGCACGCGATGGACGGGTACTGGTCCGTCGCGGAGGCTCTTGGGGTCAGACTCCAAACCTCCTTCTTGGAGTCTGACCCCAAGCCCGATTCTACCCGCTCGTGGGGGAGGCGGGGGGCCGGGGCCCCCCGGGGGTTGGGGGGAGGTGCAGCCAACGCGCAGGGGGGGCCGCG
>JACMLI010000743.1 GCA_014379705.1 Gemmatimonadaceae bacterium | reverse complement strand
GTGCCAGCGCGCCCCCATCACGCGCGGCGGCGCACCCCATCACCAGCGTGCGAAGAGCCGGTCGAACGCGCGTGGCGCGACGAATCCCCTGGCGCAGGTCAGCCTCGGCCTGCGCCGTGACCGTGCACGAGTTGAAGACCGCAACGTCGGCATCCTTGGCGTCCGGGACCACCTGACCGCCCGAGCGCTCCACCATCGCCCGCACCGTCTCGGAGTCGTACTGGTTGGCGCGACAACCGAAGGTCTGCAGGTAGACCCTCATGACGCGCCCTCCAGGCGCATCGAGCGCGACGGCGGATCGACGGGCAGCACCACGTGAAACGCGCTGCCCTCCCCTTCGGCGCTCTCCACCCAGATGCGTCCACCATGGGCCTCGACCACGAGGCGGCAGAACGTCAGGCCGAGGCCCGAGGTCCGCAGCGTCGGGACCCGCGAGGTCGCGCCCTTCTGGAACTTGCGGAAGATCACTTCGTGGAACTCGGGCGCGATGCCGGGACCGCTGTCGCGCACCGTCAGGCGCACTCCGGCGGGGTCGTGCGCCGAGGCAAACCACAGGTCGATCGGACGCGCCGAGTGCACGAGCGCGTTCTGCACGAGGTTGATCAGCACACGCCGCAGCAACTGCCGATCGCCCCGGATCCGCGGCGTGCCCTCGAACTCACGATGCACCGTCGTGTGCTCCTGCTCGAAGCGCGACGCCGAGTCGCGGATCACGTCGTCGACGAGCGAGGCCGCGTCGAACTCCTCGAGCGTCAGCGCGATCGACGTCTCCTCGATGCGGCGTACCTCGAGCAGGTCATCGATGAGGTTCAGCAACTCGTCCGACCTGGTCATCGCATCGTGGACGGCTGCGCGCTGGATCTGCTCCAGCGGACCCAGGTCGCCGTCGCCGAGCAACTCGAGCGTCGCCAGGATGCTCGTCAGCGGGGTCTTGAGGTCGTGCACGATCATCTTCATGAGGTCGTCGCGCACGCGCTCCAGTTCGCGCAGGCGCTTGAACGATTCCTCGAGGGCGTCCGACGTGGTCTTGAGCCGGAGCAGCGACCGCACGCGGGCGCCGAGCACGAGCCGGTTGTGCGGTTTCGCCAGGAAGTCGTCGCCACCCGCCTCGATCGCCTGCAACCGGTCGCTGCTCTCGTTGAGCGCCGTGATGAACACGACGGGAATGCGCGCCGTCGCCGGATCCTGCTTGATGCGACGGCACACCTCGTACCCGGCCGACCGGTCATGGACGCCCAGGTCCCCGGCCGGCATCTGCACGTCGAGGATCACGAGGTCGGGCAGGTGCTCCTGCACTGCCGCGAGCGCGCTGCGCGCGTCGTAGGCGGGCAGCGAGCGATAGCCGAGGGAGTGCAGTTGTTCCGCCAGCAACTCGCAGTTGGCCTGCGAGTCGTCAGCGACGAGGATGACCGGCGCCTCACCCGGGCGCGCGGTCACCACGAGGTCATGGGCGGATGGCGAGGCCGACACTGAGCATCCAGGCGCGCTCTGATACCGCACCGGCGGCCTCGCGACTGGCGCGCTGGAGTGCGAGATCCAGGGAGGCGCGTCCCCCCCCCAAGGGCGTGGACGTGCCCCCCGAGAAGATCCTCTCACTCACCGGAGCGCCGGACGCTGCGAACGGCAGGTCGCGCGTGCGGTAACCCACGCTGTACGTCCAGCCCGGGGCGCGATTGACACGCTGCGCGGAGAAGTCCGCGCCCACGGCGTACTCCCACGCGTCGAGACCATTCGCCTGCGCGCTGCCGAGGCCATTGAGCTTCGACCATTCCGTCCGGTCGGCCGACGCCATCAGGCTCACGCCTGGAATCGCATCGAGGCGCGCCGCGAACCCGTAGCGATTGGGCACCTTGGCCCTGGAACTCACGGTGTCCTCGACGCGCAGCGTGAGGTCCCCGCCCAGGCGCGCCGACCCAGCCACCGAGAACCAGGGCACCGGACGCACGACGATGCCCGCCGACGCGCCCGTGCCGCTGTACGCCAGCGTGAGGTTGCGCAGGAGCGTGCCGTAGCGCAGGCTGTCGTCGAACTGGCGCCGCAGCGTGAGGCGGTTCTCGCCCGTGACCAGGTGGAACCCCGCACCTAACGCGATCTTGCCGTTGAAGGGCGCGAACCCGAGCGTGAGGCGGGTCTCGTTGAGGCCTCCGGAGGACTTGTTGCTTTCCGTGTAGAGGACGCTGTCCGGCCCCAGGCGCTCCCCTGACAGGATCACCGTGCCCCACGTGCGGTCGAGCAGCGAGTGCGACGTGATCCCGAGGGCAAAGCGCTCCTTGATCGGGAAGAAGATCCCGATCGCCGCGAAGCGCGGCGTCACCGTGCGACCGCTCTCGGTGCCCGTGTCGAGCTGGCGGAACTCGGGGTCGTACTGGAAGAAAAGGCCGACCCGCTGCCCGAGGACGACCGCCGCCGGGTTCCGCGCCGAG
>JACMLI010000742.1 GCA_014379705.1 Gemmatimonadaceae bacterium | reverse complement strand
TTCTCTCCTGTTCCGTCTCTTTTTGCTGGGGGTGGGGGGGGTGGGGGGGGGGGGGGGCGCCCCCCCCCCTTGCCCGCCCACCCTCGAATTCCCTTGAACTTGCGGCCGTGCAGCGTGAGTGTCGGGCGTACCGAAAACCGTCGCATGTGGCATCTCCCCGGCTCGTGTACCGATTGCCGCCAGGGGCTGGGGAGGCCTGCCACGAACGTAACAGGTCGCGCGTGGAGGAACTCGCACGGCCGACGCCTAACGCACGGCCACGGCGCCACGATCCCAGTGGCGGTGCCGGCCCATGGCTTCGATGAGCGCTGACGCGAATGCGCTGTCCGCGGATTCGGCGGTGACCACGCCGAGGCCGGCGCAGTCGCACGCGGTCAGGACGGCGCTGCCTTCGCCCCACGCGGCGAGCGTCTTGTGATGACGGAACGCCTCGCCGAGGTTCAACGCCGTGTAGGGATCGGCGCCGACGACCTGAGCGGACGAGCCACCCGCCACGACCAAGGCGTCGTACTCGACCGACTGTGTCGTGAGCACCGTGCGATCGACCGCCAGTGATTTCGTCGCTCCGGCAACCGCGCCACCGCGGGGAGCGATCACATACAGCGTCGCGCCTTCGTTCTCGAGTGCGGCTCGTAGTGATTCGACGCCGGCCGCGTCGACCCCGTCGGCGACGAGTACGCCCACAGCGCGGCCGGTGATGGGTCCCGCCGGCGCGGGCAATTGCGAAAGCGCGGGCGAGGTGCCGGCATCAGTCGCGGGAGCGCCTGCAGGCGTGTCCATGCCGAGGTTGGTCGCGACGCGCTCGCACAACTCGCCGGCAACGTTTGCGAGGTTCGCCAGCATGCGTGCGCGGACCTCTTCTTTCACGCACTTGCCGAGCTCGAAGGAGAACGCGCCGACGATGTGGTCCTGCTCGGTCGGCGACATGCTGTTCCAGAACAACGTGGCCTGGCTGTAGTGGTCGTCGAAGGACTGCGGGCGTTCACGCGTTATCTCGCCGCTCACCGCGCGGGGAAGCGCACGCAAGCCGTCGGCACCTGCGTGGAAGGGGCAACCTCCGCCGAGTGAATTCGGCGTATACGGCGCCACGCCCTCGTGGATCGCTTGTTGGCCAAACCCGTCTCGCTGGTTCGTATTCGTCTGCGCAAGGGGACGGTTGATCGGGATCTGATTGAAGTTCGGCCCACCCAGTCGCGTGAGTTGCGTGTCGAGATACGAGAAGTTGCGGGCCTGCAGGAGTGGGTCGTCCGTGAAGTCGATGCCGGGCACCACGTGGGCTGTACAGAACGCGACCTGCTCGGTTTCGGCAAAGAAGTTCGTCGGGTTGCGATCGAGGGTGAGCCGTCCGACGATTCGCACGGGCGCCAACTCTTCGGGCACGAGCTTCGTCGGGTCGAGCAGATCGATGCCTTGGAACATCTGGTCCTCGGTGTCGGGGAAGAGTTGCACACCGAGATCCCATTGCGGATACCCGCCACTTTCGATGGCGTCCCAGAGGTCACGACGATGGAAGTCAGGGTCGATACCGCCCAACTTCTGCGACTCTTCCCATACGAGAGAGTGCACGCCCGCGACTGGCTTCCAGTGGAACTTCACCAGGGTTGTCTTGCCGTTCGCGTCGTAGAGCCGGAAGGTGTGTACGCCGAATCCCTCCATGGTGCGCAGCGACCGGGGGATTGCGCGGTCGGACATTGCCCACATCAGCATGTGGGTCGACTCTGGGGTGAGCGATACGAAGTCCCAGAAGGTGTCGTGCGCGG
>JACMLI010000741.1 GCA_014379705.1 Gemmatimonadaceae bacterium | reverse complement strand
TGGCGCTCGCGCTCAGGGTGGCCCCCGGTTCGTCGTCCTCGGACGGCAACGCGCGCGCGATCGCGGGCCCGAGCGTCGCAAGTTCGGCGCGCAACGCGTCGAGCGATCCCTCGTCAGGCAAGCGCCCCAGGACGCTGATGAAATTCTGGTCGGTCGTGAGGTACTCGGGATACGTCAGGCGCGGGGCCATCGTGGTCGGTATCCACACCTGCGCGGCATCCGAGATGCCGCGAAATCCGCGCGGCATCACCCCGATGATCGTGAGGACCTGCCGGTTCACCCCGATCGTGCGCCCGATGACCCCCTCAGCGCCGGCGAAACGCCGCTGCCACAGGTCGTAGCCCAGCACCGCGATCGGATGCTCCCCCTCGGTGCGGTCTTCATCGGCGGCAAAGGTGCGCCCGAGCAGCGGCGTCACGCCGAGCACCGTGAAGTATTCCGGCGACACGACCTCGCCCTGGAGCGGCTCGGTGAGCTCCGTTCCGGTCAGGCTCACCGAGGTCGGGGTGAAGTTTGCGACATGTTCGAGAGATCGCACATCACGGCGAAGCAACTGAATGCGCGGGTACGACCAGCGCTGCCGTTGCAACGCCTCGCCCGGTTCCTCCAGCGTGTTGAAGAGCAGCACCAGCTTCGACGCGTCGCGGAACGGCGGTCTGCGCCACATCGAGGCATCGGCGACCCCCAACGTCGTCACGAGTGCACCAGTGCCGAGCGCGATGGTGCCCACGGTCATGGCCGCGATGCCGCGAGCCCGGCCGATCGAACGGAGGAGCGATGCTGCCGACATGCACGAACCTCGTGAGCGGGACGAAGCCTACGTCGGACTTGGATGCCGGAGGATCGCTCCCTGCTTAGCCGCTCGCGATGGTCTCCGCTATTTCCGCCGGCTGCGCTTGCCGCGGGCGATCTCGGTGGCCAGGGCATCGAAGCGCCGCTCCCAGATGCGCCGGAACTGCTCGAGCCAGTCGTCCACCTGCCGCATCGGCGTGGTGTCCACCGTGTAGAGGCGCCGCGCGCCATCCACGCGCACCGACGCAAAGCCGCTTTCGCGCAGGGTGCGCAGGTGCTGGGACACCGCCGCCTGCGTGATGCCGAAGTCCTTCTGGATCACCAGCACAACCTCACCCGACGCCAGCTCACCCTCGGCGATCAGTTCGAGGATGCGCCGGCGAACGGGGTCGCCGAGTACATCAAACGCGTGCAAGGAGCGTCCTCAGGTGGTCGTTGATTCCCCAGTGTAAGCCGCGCGCGTTCGCTCCGCTGACGCGAGCGCCACGGCGTCATCGGTCCCTGCGGCGATGTCCGCACGCCCCCAGTCCTGCGCGCTGATCGCGATGAACTCCTTGCCCGAAGCGGTGCCCATCCACGCCATTCCTTCTTTCAGGTCGATCGCAGGTCGACCCGGCGAGAGATGCAGCGTGAGGCCGAGGAATGCCATGTCCCAGCCCGCGCCGGTCGCGCCAGGACCGAACTGTTCCCAGTGCGGGTCAGGCTGCACGATGTGCTCCATGGAGACGCGAGCCCGATCGTCGTCTTCGGGGGAAACCAACACGGTGATCCAGGACATGCCGCCACCGAACTCCCACGTGGCGTCGAATCGCTTCGGGGGCTCGCAGGCTATGATCGTACCTCCAGCGTTTCCCTGAACCTGAAAGCGGCCCCCGAGCCGGAGCTCACCGCTGACTGGAGCAAACCAGCGAGGGAGCCGCTCCTGATTGGTGACCGCGTCCCATGCGTCCTCGACCGTCGTGTCGAAGATTCGGCTGATCACCACGACCTTTGCGGGCTTGCCCTCGTGAATGCGCTCCTCGACCGCACGGGAAACGGATCCGAGGTGGCGTGCGACGTCATCGATCATGGACGGGTGGACGGGTGGACGAGAATCCAAGTCTATGCTTATATAAGAGCATACTAGTATCGGGCGCAAGGCCAGGTCCTCGCTACGCCCGGGGAATCGTCTCACGGTACATTTCCCCCCCCCTCCCCCAACGCACCGGCACCAACGGCCTTTCGAGTGACGAGCAGCCCAACTCCTGAGCACCCCGCCCCCGACGGCCGCGGACGCGACTTCATCCGTGAGATGGTCGCGGAGGACGTCCGCGTCGGCACCTACGGGCGTCCGGTCAAGACGCGATTTCCTCCCGAGCCGAACGGGTTCCTGCACATCGGTCATGCGAAGTCGATCTGCCTCAACTTCGGGATCGCCAACGAGTTCGGCGGGTCGTGCAACTTGCGCTTCGACGACACGAACCCGTTCACCGAAGACATCAAGTACGTGAACGCGATCCGCGAGGACCTCGCCTGGCTGGGCTTTACGCCGGCCAACGAGTTCTACGCGAGCGACTACTTCGAGCAGTTGTACGAATTCGCCGAGCGCCTGGTGACCAGGGGCAAGGCGTATGTGGACTCGGAGGACGAGGACGCGATCCGGCTGGGGCGCGGCACCGTGACGAAGGCCGGCACGGATTCACCGTTCCGCACGCGCTCCGTCGAGGAGAACCTCGACCTGCTGCGTCGCATGAAGGCGGGCGAGTTCGCCGATGGCGCACACGTGCTGCGCGCGAAGATCGACATGGCGCATCCCAACATGATCATGCGCGACCCGCTCCTCCTGCGGATCCGCAACGCGCCGCACTACCGGCGTGGCACCGCGTGGTGCCTCTATCCTCTCTACGACTTCGCGCACGGGCTCTCCGACGCGATCGAGGGGATCACGCACTCGTTATGCACGCTCGAGTTCAAGGACAACAAGGACATCTACGACTGGCTCGTGACCGGGGTCGGGTTCGAGAAGCCCCCGGAGCAGACGGAGTTCGCGCGCCTGGTGCTCGACTACACGCTCTTCAGCAAGCGCAAGCTCCTCAAGCTGGTGAACGACGGGCACGTGCACGGGTGGGATGATCCCCGCATGCCGACCCTCGCCGGCGCGCGCCGTCGCGGCATCACGCCCGAAGGCATTCGCGATTTTGCCGAGGTGGTGGGGGTGGCACGCAAGGATGCGCGGACCGAGCTCGCGACCTTCGAGCACGCGGTGCGCAACGACCTCAACATGCGGGTCCCGCGCGTCCTCTGCGTCGTGCACCCGCTCAAGGTCGTGATCACGAACTACCCCGAGGGCCAGGTCGACGAGCTGGACGCGTCGTATTATCCGCACGACGTGCCGAAGACGGGGTCGCGCCTCGTGCCGTTCAGTCGCGAACTCTGGATCGAGCGCGACGACTTCATGGAAGATCCGCCGAAGAAGTTCTTCCGACTCGCACCGGGTCGTGAAGTGCGCCTGCGCTATGGCTACTTCATTTCTTGCCAGGACGTCGTGAAGGACGCAGCGGGGAACGTCGTCGAGCTGCGGTGCACGTACGATCCTGCCACCCGTGGCGGCAACGCACCCGACGGTCGCAAGGTGCAGGGCACGATCCACTGGGTGTCGGCCTCTCACGCGCTCGATTGCGAGCTTCGGATGTACGACAAGCTCTTCTCGATTCCCGACCCGGACGCCGTGGGCGAGGGCCAGGACTTTACATCGGCGCTCAACCCGGAGTCGCTGGTCGTCGTGCAGGGGGCCAAGGTGGAGCCGAGCGTGGGCGAGGATCCGGTGGGGACGCGTTACCAGTTCGAGCGCACGGGCTACTTCATCAGCGACCCGGACTCGATGCCAGGACAGCTGGTGTTCAACCGGACGGTGACGTTGAAGGACAGCTGGGAGAAGACAAAGGCGAAGGCTTAACCATCTGGCGTCTATGAAGTTAGTGGCGATCGGGCAGTTGCTCGGTCGCCATTTTTCTCTCCCCTGCGTCGCACCGGCGAAGGCCGGTGCCCCGTGTCATTTTCCCGAACGGCCCCCGAGAGGTGCTGGGCTCCTGCCCTCGCCGGAGCGACGAGGAGGGTGAAACCTTGCGGGATTCCACTTTGTAGTGCAAAGTACTTGTCACTACGCTGTGCACCCCGAGGCCCCCATGACGGCTACCGCCACCCCTTCGATTGAATCACTCACCGCGCTGAATGGCGCGCCACCCGACCTCGCCCGCCGGCAGGATCGAGCCAGGCGCATCATCGGATACGCGCTGACCGGAGGCATTGCCGCCGACGTCCTGCTCCGCACCTCGGCCATCGGTGCCAATGTGGCGCTGTGCCTCCTCCTGCTGGTCGCCGCGGTCGTCGGGCTGTCTCGCCGGATGCATGGCGCCGTGCTCGGCTCGCAGCGTGAACCGCTCGCGGCCGCGATCACCTTCGCCACCCTGGTCCTGCTCCGGGACTCGGCGATGCTGGGGGCGTGGAACATCGCCTTCTCGTTAGGTTCGCTGGCCCTTGCCGCCCGGCTCGCGGCGCCCGAGCCTCCCGCTCCGCTTGGACGGCTGCGCGTGAGCGCCGCCATCGGGCACGTCGCTCGCATCGTCCCCGAGGCGATCGCCGGTGCGTTTCCGTTCCTCAGGCGCGAGGCACCGCTCACCGTTGCCGGGCACACCCGTCACCTCCTTGCTGCGCGGCTCGTCGCGAAGGCGCTGCTCGTCTCGCTGGTCATCGGGGGTGTCCTCGTCGCCCTGCTGCGTGCCGGTGACGCCGTCTTCGCCCGGGCCACGGACAGCCTCGTTGCATGGGATCCCGTGACCGCGGTGCTGCACGTGGCATTCAGTGCGCTCTTCGCGTGGCCAATCATCGGCTGGCTGCACCGCTGGTCGTCATTCCACGCCACGACGTCGACGAGGCGC
>JACMLI010000740.1 GCA_014379705.1 Gemmatimonadaceae bacterium | reverse complement strand
TCGTATTACCACCCGATCGACTACATCCAGGCGCTGGCCCAGGCCTATGAGCGAGAGCAGAGCCCGGCGGCGAAGGACGCCATCGCCCAGATCCTCACCAACTCGCGCATGTGCGCCGAGGGGCACCGGCCGATCTGCCAGGACACGGGGATCGTGGTGGTGTTCCTCAAGGTCGGAATGAACGTGCGTTGGGAGGCCACGAAGTCGGTGCAGGAGATGGTCGACGAGGGCGTGCGCCGCGCGTACCTGCTCCCCGAGAACGTGCTGCGGGCCTCGATCGTCGCGGATCCGGCTTTTTCGCGCAAGAACACCCGCGATAACACGCCGGCGGTCGTCCACACCGAGATCGTCGCGGGCGATCGGGTCGAGGTGAAGCTCGCGGCCAAGGGGGGCGGATCGGAGAACAAGTCCAAATTTGCGATGCTCAACCCGAGCGACTCCATCGTCGACTGGGTGCTCAAGACCGTGCCCCTGATGGGGGCCGGCTGGTGCCCGCCCGGCATGCTCGGGATCGGCATTGGGGGTACCGCCGAGAAGGCGATGCTCATGGCGAAGGAATCGCTGATGGAGCACATCGACATGTCGGAGCTCAAGGCCCGCGGCCCGCAGAACAAGGTCGAGGAGCTGCGCATCGAGCTGCACGACAAGGTCAACGCGTTAGGCATCGGGGCCCAGGGGCTCGGTGGCCTCTCGACCGTGCTCGACGTGAAAATCTTCGACTACCCGACGCACGCGGCGTCCAAGCCGATCGCGATGATACCGAATTGCGCCGCCACGCGGCACGCGCACTTCTACCTGGACGGATCCGGCGTCGCCGAGCTGCCGGTGCCGAGCCTCTCCGACTGGCCCGACGTGACGTGGAAGCCCGACGTGAACGCGAAACACGTGGACCTCAACACGCTCACGCCGGAGATCGTCGCGACGTGGAAGGCGGGCGATCGGTTGCTGCTGCACGGCAAGCTCCTCACGGGACGCGACGCGGCCCACAAGCGTATTGCCGATCTCTTCGCTCGTGGAGAAGGGCTCCCGGAAGGAGTGAATTTCACCAATCGCGTCATCTACTACGTCGGCCCCGTGGACCCCGTGCGTGACGAGGCCGTTGGTCCCGCCGGTCCGACCACGGCGACGCGCATGGACAAGTTCACCGAGATGATGCTCGAGAAGACCGGCCTCATCGCGATGGTGGGGAAGGCCGAGCGTGGTCCCACGGGTCTTGAGGCCATCCGGAAGCACAGGGCGGCATACCTGATGGCCGTCGGCGGCGCCGCGTACCTCGTGTCCAAGGCCATTCGCTCGTCGCGCGTCGTGGCGTTCGGCGATCTCGGGATGGAAGCGATCTACGAGTTCGACGTGGACGCGATGCCAGTGACCGTGGCCGTCGACGCCGCGGGAAGCAACGTGCACGAGACCGGGCCGCGCGAGTGGCAGGAGAAGATCCGCTCTTTGCCGATCATGGCATAGCTGCGGGCTACGTGCTGGGAGCTGGGGCCTGCGGCCCGGCTCAACGCAGAGGCGCAGAGGCACAGAGGACTGCAACGGCCTTGTCACTCGGGAACGTAAGGCTCGGCGTGGCTGCAACCTCTTGCTTTCCTTCTTGGGCTGGTTGCTAGAGCTTCGACCGAAACAGTACCCCAGCGCAGTCAAGAAAGAGGCAGTCGATCTCCTCTGTGCCTCCGCGTCCTCTGCGCCTCTGTGTTGAGCGGGCCGCAGGCCCCAGCACCAGCCCCAGCTACCGCTGAAGTGCCTTCGAGAGTAGAAGGCCGGTCCGGTCCTCGATGTCGTCAATCTTCCAACGATCATCGTTGCGCTCCTGATCGTTCCGCAGGAGGTAGGTCACCGTCCATTGCCGCGAGCCATCGGTGAACTGCACGGGCACCCATGCCTTCTCGCTCCGCACCCTGGCGTCGCCCACGGTGAAGTCCGTCGCGCCCTGGCTCCCCGTGAAGGGATCGACGACGAGTGGGAGCGAGTCGTTCCCCCTTTGCTTCTCGAAGAACTTGTAGAGACCCGTGCGGAAGCGGCGCGTGAAGAGGCGTTCCTTCTTGTCCAGTCCTCGAGCGGTGAATGCCCGAGAGCCGGCGAAGTGCATCTTGAGGAAGTCGCGCACCACGCCTTCGGGGTAGTCGATCGTCGGGGCATGCGCTCTCGGCACTCCCGTTGGTACCAGGAATGCGAGCAGCACCGTCATGCCGCTTCGCGCAAGGAATCGTCGTCTCCCGATTCGCGTCATGGCGCTACGCCTTCGTTGCGGTTTCGTACAGCAGCATCCATGACGTGCCGAAGCGATCCCTCAGCATGGCGAATCGTTTCGCGAAGAACATCTCGGCCATCGGCATGAAGATCGTGCCACCGTCATTGAGCAGCGCGTAGACGCGCTCGGCCTCCTCCACGCTGTCGAGCATGAGCGTGAGGTACGCGCTGCGCATGGGCTGGAACTGGGCGGGATCCGCGTCGGCACCAAGCAGCGTCGTGCCACCAATGTCCATCCGGGCGTGCAGCACCTGGTCCCGGCGTTCCGGGGACAGCTTGCCGCCCTCGGGCCCCTGACCGTGCGTCATCATCATGGTGATGGTGCCGCCGAGGTGTTGTGCATAGAACTCGAAGGCCGGGCGGCAGTTGCCACCGTAGTTGACGTACGTGAGGAGCTTCATCCTTATGCTTCTGCCAGTTCCAATCGCTCTTTCGGTGCCCAACCCTTCTCCTTGCGGTTCTGCACAGCAACCGAGGAGAGCTTTTCGGGCGCTGCCCTGTCGTTCAGGTCCCTCAAGAGATCATCCACCACGTAGGACTCGGAAGGCTCATGAGTGACCACAAGGAGCCGCAAGAGACGGTCCGCGACAGCTCCCATCGGTGCAGCGCCGGTTTCCCATCGCGACACGGTCTCTCGTGCAACGCCCATGCGCTGCGCGAAGTCGGCGCTCGACAGGCCCATATGCTTGCGCAGGAACCGTACCTCGACCGGCGCAAGCATTCGGTGTTGGGTAACGAAGCCCTGGGCAAGCACGCGGTGCAGCTGACCCACACGTGGAATAGCCACCGTCTCAACGCCGCACGCCGTGCACTTGCTCACCTCCACGCCATGCAGCTCAACGTGCGGCAGGCCACCAACGTCGTACCGTCGCACGGCATTGCGCTCGGTGGTCACACGACCCCCACATTCGTCGCACTTCATTCCTCCAGCCTCCATGCCGTGACCACACGCAATCGATCGAGCGACTTGAACGTGATGACGACGCAAATCCGTTTGGTGGTGATCCGATACCGCCATTCCCCATTGATGTGCTCGGGAGCTTCGAAAGAGCCCGCACGAACGAGATTCAGGCAGTCCGTCGTTGCCAGGTTGTCCTTCAACATCTCTTCGCGCGCATGTCCCGAAATCTCAACCGTTCCATTCTCGAAGATCTCCCGGGCGAGCTTCCGGGCGTCCGGTGGCTTGAGGGGTTCCAGTGCAGGATCAGCCATCCGTGACATTACATCACGCTGTGACATAATGTCAAACGTGCCCTTCCGACGCACCGGGCTGGAGGATAGCAACACGCCGGGCAGCGAAACCAACCCGACCGCGCCTCGGTCCCCTGTCCTTCGCGTGTCGTAAACGTCTGGCCTATCTGGTCTTGTGAGCGTCGGCGGTACGAACTTCGACGTTCACGGCTCACGAGCGGCGCCACGC